>SXWG01000022.1 GCA_005789925.1 Actinomycetota bacterium
CGTGATCTGCTCACCACATATTCATCGGGCTGGTGGGCGTCGTCATTCGGTGAGGTCGCAGCAGTTCCCTCTGGCATCGCGTTGCTCGCTGGGGCCGGAGTTCTCGCGCTCGGTCGCATGGGTCTTTTGCACACGGTGCTCGTGTTGTTGTTGCCGGTCATCGGTTATGTCGGCGTGTGGCAGTTCGCATCGGTGTTCGGTGTGCGTCGAGCACGGTTGTTCGCGACGTCTGTGTATGCAGCGGTTCCCCTGCCGTATGCAGCACTCGCATCTGGCCGTTGGAGCGGGCTCATCGTCTATGCGGCACTGCCGTGGGTCGCACATTGTGCTCGCATCATCGTCGGCCATCGCGTGACGACATTGTCGGCACCACTCGACGCACGTGATTACTTCGATCTTCCGTCTGACGTTCGTCGTCGCCGGACATTCGCGACATTGACGCTCATCACGGCTGTCACCATCGCCTTCGAACCAGCATTCATCGCGACGATCGGAATCGTGTCGGTGGTGTGGTTCCTCGTCACCGGCATCCATGGTGCGTGGAAACGAGCGACAGTGTGGCTGTCGGTGTCGCTCTCTGCTGTCGTCCTTGCCGTCGTGTTGCACCTTCCGTGGGCCACCACTTATGTGCAGTCCGGATGGTGGGACAAAATCATGGGCGCCCCAGTTCCGGGAGGTCGTGGAGTTGGCCTTGCGTCACTTGCGCGCTTCGACGTCGGTGACGTGCCTCTTGCATGGTTGTCGATCGGTCTGTACGCACCGACAGTCGTCGCCTTGGTCGTTGTTCGTGGTGCACGATCGCCCTGGGCACTGCGCGGAGCGCTTCTCGCTGCCGTGGCACTTGTGCTCGCTGTTCTTGACGACCGTGCATTGCTTCCGGCACATGCGGCGGAACCGTCGGTGATGTTGGTGCCGGTCGCTTTCGGTCTCGCCGTGGCCTGCGGCGCGCTCGGGGCAAGTTTGTCAATCGACATTCGTCGTGCTCGTTTCGGGTGGCGACAACCACTTGGTGCTCTGGCCGCCCTGGCGCTTGTCGTCGGAGTGTTGCCTGCCTTTCTCGCAACTGTCAACGGACGTTGGAACCAGACACGTACATCGCTCACGCAACTTCTCGGTCAACTTCCCGAAGAAAGTGAAGGTGACTATCGCGTGTTGTTCCTCGGAGACTCGCGTGTACTTCCGGTTGCGCCCGTGAATCTTGGTTGGGGAGTTGCATACGGAGTGATGAACGGTCCACGGCCGACGACTGCAGACATGTGGGAGCCATATCGAAGCGATGCGACCGACTTGGCTGAGATCGCCGCACGCGGAATCGTGCGGGGTACGACGGCACGAGCGGGACGTCTACTTGCTCCGCTCGGTGTGCGTTTCGTGGTGGTGCCGATCATCGACAATGCTGCATCGCGTCGAGATGACCCGGTCGCATCACCGAGGGGCCTCACCGATGCATTGGCGAGTCAACTCGACCTTCGTCGTCGCTACGCGTCGCCTGACCTGGTGATCTACGAAAACACGTCATGGGTCCCTGTGCGTTCCTTGCTCGCCGCGGGCTCCGTCGAGGCAAGTTCTTCTGGTGGGGCGGTGAGCCTCATCGCCACCGACATTGCTGGTGCGTCTCCGATTCTTCACACGGATCGTGATGAATTGGGCACGGCGAGCGTCATCGATGCGGGAACGGTGCACGTTGCTGTCCCGTTCACATCGGCATGGAAGCTCGAGGTCGGTGGCGTTCCTGTGACAGCACGTCCGGCATTCGGCGTGACGACTGCCTTTGACGTGCCCCAAGGTGGCACCGCAGTGCTCGATTTCGACACCAGCTTCATGCGTTCGTTGCTCATCCTCGTGCAGTTTGGCTTGTGGGTGTTCGTGTTCGTGCTCGCTGTGTTGCGTCCCAGAAAGACCGTGGTGATGCAGCAATGACGACACTTGAAGTCCATTCGACATCACTCGTGCGTCGCGTACTTCGACGAGCGATCAGCACGGCACTTGTCGCCGCCGCCGTGGCGACATTGGTGTACGTCGAACGTTTGAGTCCCACAGAGCAGGAAGGCGCAGAGGCCGCTCGTGTACCGCTTGCTGCGTTCGCGCAGCAGCCGACACCACCACGAATCAGCTCGTCATGGTTCTGCCCCGGGGTGGCCGCTGGTGACGGGTTGAGTGCGGGCCGTGTCGTGGTGGCGAATCCGACGGAAGCCGATGTCAGCGCTGCAGTCACGTTGTTAAGTGCAGATGGACAAGAGCAACGGCAGGTCGTCATTCCAGCGCGCACTCAGAAGTCGGTCGACGTGTTGAATGGTCGCACCGTTGGTGTCGTGGTGCCGATTGTCGAGGTGATCGGCGCTCTCGCATCAGTTGAGCAACAAACAGAGTTCGCTGCTGGCGATGTCACCGCTTCGTGTACGACGGCGACGTCATCGTCGTGGTACTTCGCCGATGGAATGACTCTCGACGGATCGTCGATGCGCATCATGATCGCGAATCCGTTCCCAGAGACTGCCGTGGTCGATGTTGCTTTCACGACCGTCGATGGACGCCGTCGTCCGACGACGTTGCAGGGGCTGCTCATCGAGCCACGCTCGGTGCGTAGTCTGTCGATGCCCGATGAAGGTGCTGCTGATGAGCAACGCGTCGCGGTCGAGGTGAAGACGACGACTGGAAAAGTCGTGGCCGCTCGCGCGCAGCACTATCTCGGTGGTGGTCGTCTCGGGTACTCGACGATGCTCGGGATTCCGCAGCCCTTGTCGAAGTGGTGGTTCGCTGGTGGCAACACGGGGCCAAACATCGTGGAACAACTCGTGCTGTTCAACCCCGGTGACGAGGACATCACCGTCGATGCGGTGTTCACCGGTGCCGGATTGTCGGGCGACATCGCAGCCGGTGTCGCGGTGCCGAGTGCGACGACATCGGTCGGTGTGCCTGCCGGGGAAGTGGTGGTCGTCAACGCTGGTGCAGTCGACGGACTTCCAGAAGGAGTGCACGGAATTTCAGTGTCGACCAAAGACGGAAGCACGTTCGTCGCGGAACATGTCATCAATCAGCGCGTCGCGAAGAGCAATTTCACCGCGGTCATGACTGGTGCACCAGACCAACTCGCGACGACGACATGGCGAGTTCCGTCCGGTGTCACACCTGGCACCCCTCGCGCATTGACATTCGTCAACACGACTGTCTTCGACACCACGGTGCGCGTGTCGGCGATCGGGCCAGGCGGAGAATTCCCGATTCCGTCATTGCAGGCGATCGCACTTCCCGCAAGTGGTGTGACGGTCATCGACATGCCACTCGATGCGACGGCGGGTGAACTCATCGTGCAGGCTGACCAACCCATCGTTGTGCAGCGCCGACTGAGTCGTGGTCGACGGCTGGTCGGATTTTCAGGAGTGCTCGCACTTCCGCAACCCCTTGAGGCCCCACGTTGACCAGATTCATCGTTGCCGTGATCGTCGTCGTTGCGGCCGTCGTCGTGACTCACGTTGTGAAACTGCGCAAGGTGTCCGCCCCAACCCAGGGTGGCTACCAAGTCCCGACGCAACTTGACCGAGGTGACTTCGCAGATGTCAGTGCACCGTGGTTAGTCGCAGTGTTCACGTCGGCGACGTGTTCGACATGTGCCGACGTGTTCAACAAAGCGTCAGTTCTTGCATGTGCTGATGTCGCCGTGCGAGAGGTCGAATACAACGCAGCAAAGAGCCTGCACACGAAATATGCGATCGATGCAGTTCCGGCTGTTGTCGTGGCCGACTCACGAGGTGTGGTTCGGTCGGCCTTTCTCGGGCCGGTCAAGGCTCAAGATTTGTGGGCAGCCGTCGCCGAGTGCCGAGAGCCGGGCTCCACGCCAGAGCCCCAACTCGGCCACGAGCACGACCACTGAACCATTGTCAGCGGCCGACATGACCGCGGATGGCGAACGTCAGAGCGTGTCGTGCTCGGGGCGAGAGATGTCAGTCTGCGATGAGTTTTCGACGGCGCGGTCGATGCCCTTTTGAATGAGGCGCGCGACCCATGCTCCGTCGATTGTCTCTTGCTCAAGCAGGGCCTCGGCAACGAGGTCGAGACCTTTACGGTGCTTCACGAGCAAATCGTGAGCACGTTGTTCTTGCTCGGTGAGGATGCGTGAGATCTCCTCGTCGATCATGCGAGCAGTCTCATCGCTGTACTCGCGACCACTTGTCATGAGATCTTCGCCGAGAAACACCTGTTGTTGGCTGTTCCATGCCATCGGGCCGACCTTGTCAGACATGCCCCACTCACGGACCATTCGACGGGCGATGCCAGTGGCTTGCTCGAGATCGTTAGCCGCGCCGCTGTTTAAGTGACCGAACACGAGTTTTTCCGCGACCCGTCCGCCCATTGCTTTGCAGATGATGTCTTCGAAATATTCACGTGAGTATGTGTGACGTTCCTCAGGCAACGTCCATGTGACACCGAGTGCCATTCCGCGCGGGAGAATCGTCACCTTGTGCAACGGATCACTGTGCGGCAACACCGTGGCCAGCACGGCATGGCCGCCTTCGTGGTACGCCGTTGCGCGCTTCTCTTCAGCATTCAACACCAAGCTTTCGCGACGTGCACCGAGCACCACGCGATCTCGCGCGTTCTCGAAATCGATGCGCTCAATTTCGGTTGATCCACGACGCACCGCGAAGAGCGCGGCCTCGTTCACCAAGTTGGCAAGGTCGGCGCCACTCATGCCAGGTGTGGCACGTGCCATGGTGTCGAGGTCGATATCGCGACCCATGCGCTTGTCACGCGAATGCACCTTAAGAATCGCGAGGCGCTCTTCGTATTCGGGAAGAGGAACGACGATCTGGCGGTCGAAACGGCCAGGACGTAGGAGCGCAGGATCGAGAATGTCGGGACGGTTTGTCGCCGCCATGATGACGATTCCTTCCGAGGTCTCGAAACCGTCCATCTCAGCGAGCATTTGGTTGAGGGTTTGCTCGCGCTCGTC
>SXWG01000023.1 GCA_005789925.1 Actinomycetota bacterium
TGATCGATTCGACTTCATCGACTTGTTCGATGGTCGTCGCAAGGTTGCAGTGGGTCAACACTGCGGCCTTCGGAGCGCCCGCAGTACCACTGGTGAACATGTACACCGCCGGCGTGTCTGGTCGCACGTCGACGATGTCGACCGGAGCGTTGCCGAGCATCAAGTCGATGTTGCGCCCCTCACCGATCGAGCTTCCGTCGGTCGTCACGACGAGTATCAACGAGACAAGCTTTGACTTGTCGATTCCGGCCCACGCTGCCTCTGCCGCAGGTTCGACGACGACGACCTTCGCATCGACGACAGCTAGTTCGCTTTCCAGCTCTGGTGCAGGTGACGTCGGGTTGAGCGGCACAGCGATAGCGCCGAGGCCGATAGTGGCGAGATACGAGACCACGAAGTAACGACTGTTCCCGCACAACAAAGCGACGCGGTCACCGGGCGTCACACCGCTCTCGCGCAGGGCGCCACGCATCGCCGCCACCTGCGCACGCAACACTCCGTAGGTGGTCGGACGTCCACGGGAGATGAGAGCCACCGCATCGTCTGGATGTCCCTCAATGAGACTTCCGAGATTCACGTCGCTCTCCGCTCGCGCACCTAGCGGAACATCAACAAGTTCACGATGCCTGCGACGAGGATGACCCCAATCAACAGAGCAACAGTCAACGTGGTCGCCGGTCGCATGCCTTGAGGCTACTTGTGGCGACGGCTACTTGCGAATGCCCACTCGAGTCGTCATGGCTGTGTCGGCCTCGTCACCGTATGGGAACAGCCGGACTTCGTCGGTGACACCGAGACCAAGAGACTGAGCCGCCGATGCTCTGTCCATCGACAACGCCAGCATGCCGTATGAATCGATGACCAAACCGAGTGCACCTGCAGGAATGTCTGCATACGTTCGCACGATTGTCGCGCGTCGAACATCATCGCCAAGAACAATGCGCAGCGCCGTTGGCATGTGTGCAACGTCGTCTGCCCCGATGTTCAATTGACAATTCCCGAAAGTGTCGACCCAGGTGACCTCACATTTCACACCCACTCCGTACGCATCGTCATTGACGTCACTTGGTAATGGCACAAGACCAGGCATGAGCGCGTCGACATCGAGTTGTGCACCGACATCTTCGATGCGACCACCGTTCATAAGATGCGCAGCGACCGGAGCGAAAATGTCACGTCCGGCGAATGTTGCACCAGGTGCTTCCAGGTGCAACGAGACGTTCGACAACTCGAAAGCCCGCTCCGCCCCACCGGCCATTGCCACTGCGGGGGCGAGAAGACCATTGTCAGGCCCGAGCAAGATTCCTTCGCCACCGGCGACCTCAATTGCGATTGCTCGACGCGACGTTCCGACACCGGGATCGACGACAGCGATGATGACTCCTTTGGGCACATACTGAATTGCGCGTGCAAGCATCAACGACCCACTACGAACATCGAATGGTGCGACACCGTGCGAGATGTCAGTGATGCGGGCGTGCGGTGCGACATCGAGGATCACGGACTTCAATACTCCGACGAATTCATCATCAGTGCCGTAATCAGTGAGGAGTGCAATGTGTGAGAAGTTCATTTTTCTTTTTCACGATGAGTGATGACGAAGGGTGTTCGCGAGGTTACTTGTGCCCAGAAACGACTGGGGCCGGTGCCAACCCCCCGATGGCACCGGCCCGTCGGCGCGGCCCCGAGGGGCGCGACTCCCGTTCAAGCGAACCTGAACGGTGACCTAGTGACCCGTACTCTATGCACAAAGCGCTGAGTATGAAAAGCGTCACGGCAATACCCGTGGGAAATTTTCTGAATGTTTTGTCAACGCCACATTGGTCCGTTGTTATGGCTGAGGGATGATTTTCATCAACTCTTTTCGCACTAAATCGTGGTCGCTTGTGAAAGAACCTCGGGATTGTGCGCACTTTCACGTACGAAATGTGGCTGATTATTGACCCATCTCACAGTTGCGCTCAGCGGCGCGGCGAACAACCGACCGAACGATGTCTCGAAATCCCTGTTCCTCGAACACTTGTAGGCCGGCAAACGTGACACCGTTGGGTGAGGTCACCTTGTCTTTCAGTGTGGCTGCATCATCTGATGACGATGCCAGAAGCGCGCCAGAGCCCTTGAACAATTGACGAACCAGGGGTTCGGCCACCTCCCGAGGCAGTCCCTGTTCGAGAGCTGCATCAAGAAGAGCTTCGGCGAATAAGAACAGGTATCCCGGTCCGGAACCCGCGACCGCAGTCGCCACATCCATCTGATCCTCGGTGATCTGCACGACGAGCCCCACTGCACCAAGTGTCCGCCGTGCCCAGTCGACGTCCGATGCGTCGATGCCCTCTGCAGCACACAGCGATGTCGCGCCTTGTCCGACTAGTGCAGGGGTGTTGGGCATGGCGCGGATCACTGCGACACCTGACCCCGCGGCGTCTTGCAATTGTGCGACGGTGACACCGGCGGCGATCGAGACGATGCGCGACGCTCCCTGAGCGGCAAGCTCGGCACATACTGCTGCTGCCGCTTGGGGTTTGACCGCGATGACCGCACCGTGGCACGGAACGATGGTGTCACTTGTGCGAACGCCGAAACGCGCAGCCAGTGCTCCGCGTTTCTCTGGGTCCACTTCGACGACGACGATGTCTGTGGGTGCGAGCCCACCGGAGATCAGTCCTTCGAGGAGAGCGCTACCCATGTTTCCGCCTCCGACGATGGAGAGAACGGCGCGTTTCTCGGTCATGAGGTCAGGCTAACCGTGGTCACGACACGGCTTCACGCTCAATTGTCGAACGGGCGAGACCAACCGCGCGTGTCACGCGAACTTGCTGGCAAAACCGATGCGAATGATCGTGGGAAAGACCTGCTCGACCACTTGGAACAACGTTCCGATTGCACGGTCCAGTTCGCTCTCACACAGCACCGCCAGTGGCAACTCGCCGCGAAGGAAGATGGCGTCTTCCACGCCAATCGAGAAATGGGCCCCCACCAACTTCTCATTGCGACGAAGCAAATTCTCATACAGAACGTCAGCATTCTCCTCCGGTGCCGGCATCACATACGTCTCGTATTTCAAAGTGCGCTGACCGAGCAATAACCAGATGGTGGTGAATTCCTTCGACTCACCTCGCATACGCACGAACCATCGCCGTTCATCGCCTTCAAGGCGGTCAATGGCTGCGATGTTCGAATGAGTGTGGGAATAGGTGGCGAGCCATTCGTCGATGCGACGGGCCAACACTCCGAGTTCAGGCTCGTTGAACAGCTCGCTCATGGTGCACCTACGAACACATGATGCGGTCGCGGGCAGCCAAGTCGGCGTACACACGGCGCAATCTGGCAGCAGCGAAGTTCCAGGTGTATCGACGGGCACGCTCTGCGGCGTTGATGCCGAGTGTTCGCGCGAGAACTGGTTGGTCGACCAAGTCGGTCACGTGTCGAGCAAACACATCGGGATCGCGATCTGCAACGAGATACCCCGTGCGACCGTGCTCGACGATCGTGAGCAAACCACCGACTGCGTTCGCCACGACCGGTGTCCCGCACGCTGCGGCTTCGAGTGCGACAAGGCCGAAGCTCTCACTGCGACTCGGAACAAGCACGACATCGGCAGCACGGTAATAGGTGCTCAAAATGTGGTGCGGTTGTGGATCGATGAACTGCACTCGATCGGCCACGCCCAGTTCGTCGATGAGAAGATGCATGCGCTGCAGTTCGGCGAGACCCTCTGTGCCGCTCGCACCGCCAACCACCAGGAGGCGAGCGTCACGACGCGGAACCATTGACAGCGCACGAATGGCGACATCGAGACCTTTGAGTGGCTGGATACGACCGACGAACAACAGCACCGGTTCGTCACCCAACTGCAGTGCATGACGCGCGCCACGTTTGTCACCCGGTGCGAAAAAGGCGTGCTCGACTCCTGGCGCGACGATTTCAAGCGTGCCAGGTGGAGTGCCATACAACTCGATGAACTGGCGCTCTTCTTCGGAACAGCTGACACAGATTGCGTCGGCGCAACCGATGATGCCGATCTCTGCCTGTTCGCGAAGCAGCGACTCGGGGTCACCGCCTTGGGCCTTGACTCGGGCGAACGTGTGGAAGGTGGTGACGAGCGGAACGTTTAAGTCATGTTTCAACTCGTGACCAGCAAGTCCGGACAACCAGTAGTTGGCATGCACCACATCTGTGCCGCCATTGGCACGTACGTGCTGAGCAACCTTGTCCGTGAATTCAGGGACGATCGACACGAGATCATCTTTCGACATGTCGGGAGCACCCGCAGGAATGTGCACGATGCGATGATTCGGTTCGACCTCGACGACAGATGGAAGGTCGCGACGCCAGGCACGCGTGTAGGTGGTGCAATCGATGCCTGCATGAGCAAGTCCGGCGACAAGTTCGCGCACATAGACATTCATGCCGCCGCCGTCGCCAACGCCTGGTTGAGCGAGCGGAGAGGTGTGGAGGGAGAGAACCGCTACGCGTTGCACAGAGACGTCAACCTACCCATCGGGCAGGACATTCCCGTTTAGTGAGAAGAGGGTGGCTCTACGGGACCGACGTACGAGCGATACACACTCAAAAGTGTCTGTTTCTGCTCTGCGGTCAGATGCGGGTCTGCCGCGATCGCATGTGGGACGCTCGGTGGTGGTTCATGAGACTCGGGATCGAGGATTCCTGCTCGCACATACAGACTCTCCGATGAAATCTCAAGTGCCCGGGCGATCTGTTGCAAGATGCTGGCCGATGGCCGTCGGATACCGCGCTCGATTTGCGAGAGATACGGGTTCGAGACGCCTGCAGCCTTCGCTAGGTCGCGGATGCTTTGTTGAGCTGCTTCGCGTTGTTGCTTGATGAACTCACCGACATCACGCAGGCGATCCGTCGGTGATCGATCAGTCGCTCGGTCGTGGGGCGATGATCCGTACTCACTCATCTGTCATGGAGCACGGCGCCGGCGCCGCCCTCTTTGAGACGCCTCACCAGTTCGGCAGTGAGCGCGTCGATCTGCTCGAACAACTCGTGCCGGTCACGAGAACAGGACTGTTCGAAAAGCGACAGTGCACTTTCAAGTGCCGACAGCGAGGAATCAGACAACAAATCGAGATCCTCGAAGTTGAACTCTGCACACAACTCATCGAGTTGTGCCGAAAGTGGATCGTCGGTCGGCACGATCGTCTCACGTGGAGGCCGTGCGCTGCCACCACCGTGTTGTTGACCGAACACGTCGGCCAGGCGCGACGCCAAGTCTCGTGAGTCCACAGGAGCTCCACTCACACGACGACGCTGTTCATCACGAACCAAGTCGATGCGGCCTTGTGCCAGACGTCGAACGAATGACACAACATCTTCGCGTCGCTGCATTTCACTGCGTCGTGCACGAATGTCTGCGAGGGTCAGCGTCGAGAAATCACTCATCGGCAGCCGCCTGAGACCGGGGGCAAGATCGCCACTTCATCGTCATCTGTCACGTGTGTCGTCGCTGACGCTTCTTCGCCATTCAGCCACACCTTGCAACTCGCCAACACA
>SXWG01000024.1 GCA_005789925.1 Actinomycetota bacterium
AACGGTGCCTAAGTCTTCGACGATGCCGGTGAACACCGCCCGAACACTAACGCCCCTTGCAGGTTGTGGGCCGTGGGACTTCACCAATAGCCTGACAGAGTCGGTTTGGGGCTCAGGCTCCGACGCGATGCCACTCGCATGGTGCGAGCGGCGCCCTCACAGAAAAAGAGGCTTTATGTCGATGCAAGACTCGATTGCTCAGTACCGCCACCACGACAAAGACACCGGATCAGCCGATGTCCAGATCGCATCGTTGACGGAACGCATCAATCATCTCACCGATCACTTGAAAGACCACCCAAAGGACCACCACAGCCGTCGTGGTCTGCTCATGTTGGTGGGTCGTCGCCGGCGCATGCTCGATTACGTGCGTGACCGCGATGTTGCCCGCTACCGCGAGTTGGTCGCCAAGCTCGGCCTGCGTCGATAACACATACGTCCCCTCCGGCACCACTAGAGAGTGTCGGTTGTCAGTGGAGAGGTCCGTGCACGTGGCGCGGGGTTGTTCACTGGGAACCGGCTCCTGCTGGCGGGGACACCGCACAACAGAAAGAAACATTCAATGACTGACGCAATCCGCGTGTCGGGTCCCGTGTCGGGCACCGACAAAACCCTCTCATTTGAGACGGGCAAACTCGCCCAGCAATCACAAGGCGCAGTAGTCGCCTCCATCGGTGGAACAATCATCCTCGCCACAGCAAACGCTGCACGCGGCGTGCGTGATGGCATCGACTTTTTCCCGCTCACCGTTGACGTCGAAGAGCGTGCATATGCAGCAGGAAAAATTCCTGGCGCGTTCTTCCGTCGCGAAGGACGTCCGTCCGAGCAGGCGATTCTCACTTGTCGTCTGACCGACCGTCCATTGCGCCCGGCATTCCCAGATGGATACCGCAACGAGACCCAGATTGTCCTCACAGTTCTCGGTGTCGACATGGAGAACCCACATGACGTCATCGCGATCAACGCAGCGTCTGCTGCGCTCATGGTGAGTGGCATTCCATTCGAGGGGCCGATCGGCGCCGTTCGTCTTGCGTACTCGCAAGACGGCGAGTGGGTCGCACACCCGACATATGAAGAAGGCAATGCCGCAACCTTTGAAATCGTCGTCGCGGGCCGCGAGCTTGACAATGGTGATGTCGCCATCATGATGGTCGAAGCAGGTGGAACCGAGAAGAGTTTCGAGTTCTACGAGGCAGGCTCACCGAAGGTGAATGAGTCGGTCATCGCCGACGGTCTTGAAGCGTCGAAGCGTTGGATCAAAGAGTCGATTGCGTTGCAGCGTCAACTGGTCGCCAGCGTCATCGCGACGAAGGGTCCGATTGCACCACTCGAGTACACGGCAGTACTTGATTACTCCGATGAAGTCTTCGCAGCCGTCGAACAAGCAGCAACGTCGAAGTTGTCCACTGCGGTATCCATCGCATTGAAGGCCGATCGCAACGCTGCCACCGACGCAGCAGCCGACGAAACCGTCGCTGAACTGTGCGGTACTGCAGCGGCGCCGGGCAAGTTCCACGGCCAGGAAAAGGCCGTCAAGGAAGCAGTGCGTAGCCTCACCAAGAAGTTGGTGCGCAAGCGCATCGTCGAACAAGGCGTACGTATCGATGGCCGTGGTCCTCGTGACCTCCGTCCGTTGTCTGCGGAAGTCGGCGTGTTGCCGGGCGCTCACGGCACAGGGCTCTTTCAGCGTGGCGAGACGCAGGTCATGAACGTGTGCACCTTGGCGATGCCACGAATGAACCAGTCTCTCGACACCCTCGGCCCTGACACCGAGAAGCGTTACATCCACCACTACAACATGGCTCCGTGGGCCAACGGTGAGACCGGTCGTGTCGGATCACCGAAGCGTCGCGAGATTGGTCACGGTGCGCTCGCCGAGCGTGCGCTGTTGCCGGTCGTTCCTGACCAGGAAGAGTTCGCCTACGCGATTCGCCTCGTCAGCGAAGTCATGTCGTCGAATGGCTCCACATCTATGGCGTCAGTGTGTTCGTCGAGCCTGTCCTTGATGGACGCCGGCGTGCCGGTGAAGGCAGCCGTCGCGGGTATCGCGATGGGTCTCGTGTACGCCGAAGGCAAGTACACGACGCTCACCGACATTCTCGGAGCAGAAGATGCGTTCGGAGACATGGACTTCAAGGTCGCCGGAACATCTGACGCCGTTACTGCATTGCAGCTCGACACGAAGATCGACGGCATTCCTGCCGACGTTCTCGCGGCGGCACTCGATCAGGCACGTGAAGCTCGTCTCAAGATCCTCGAGGTCATGGACGCAGCAATGCCGAGCGCACGTTCTTCGGTTAACAAGAACGCACCGAAGATCGTCAGCATCACCATTCCGCTCGACAAGGTCGGTGAAGTCATCGGTCCGAAGGGCAAAGTCATCAACACGATCCAGCAAGAGACCGGTGCCGACATCAGCGTCACTGATGATGGCGCTGTCGGAATCGTCACCATCGGTTCGCCAGACAGCGAGAAGGTCGAAGAGGCGCGCTCGCGCATCCTCGCGATCGTCGATCCGCCGACGGCTGATCTCGGCGCCATCTACAACGGTCGCGTCGTCAGCATCACCAAGTTTGGTGCTTTCGTGAACATCCTCCCCGGACGCGACGGACTCGTGCACATCAGCAAACTTGGTCGCGGCCAGCGTGTGAACCAAGTCGAAGATGTGTTGACGCTCGGTGAAGAAATCGCCGTGCGTGTCGACGACATCGATGACAAGGGCAAGATTAGCCTCACGCCGGTCGGCCCTGACGGAGAAGACTTACCAGGCAGCGGTGGATCGGGCGGTGATCGTGGTGATCGTGGTGATCGTGGTGGTCGTAATGACCGCGGTGGACGCGGCGAGCGTCGCGAGCGCGACGATCGTTCAGATCGTGGTGAGCGCCGTGGTTCGTCCGAGTCATCAAGTGACGCAGTCGCAGTGTCGTTCGAAGACCAGTTCGATGCCGAGTTGCGTAGCGACTTTGGTGACCTGGGCCCAGGTCGTCAGGCGCGTCGCGACCGCTGACACGTTGGGTCGCACAGCGACCCCGACTTCAATCGAAAGAGCCAGCACGGGAAACCGTGACTGGCTCTTTTGCATTCAGCGACTACGGTCATTCGCATGATTCGTGTGGGAGTGGTTGGTGCAACAGGACGCATGGGAGCGACCGTGTGTGATGCCGTCGCAGCTGCAGACGACATGGAGCTCGTCGCTGTGGTCGACACAGCAGGCGGCGGTCAGAGCTCGCATGGGCTCGTCGTCGCGACCGAGCTGAAGGCCCTGGCCGACGCGAAGTGTGACGTGGTGGTCGACTTCACTGTGGCCGACGCAGCGCGCACCACGTTGCCGTGGCTCGCGCTTCACGGCATACACGCAGTGGTCGGCACGACAGGCTTTTCCGATCACGACTTGGCCACATTCACGACGGCTTTTTCACGCAGCAATTGCCTGATTGCTGCGAACTTTGCGATCGGCGCTGTCTTGATGATGAAGTTCGCCGAGCTTGCCGCGCCACATTTTGAGACCGCAGAGATAATCGAGTTCCATCACAACGCTAAAGCTGATGCACCTAGTGGTACCGCAATGGCGACTGCGCGTCGCATGGCAGCAGCAAGCGACTCTTGGGCGCCCGACCCGACCAAGCACGAAGTCGTCGCCGGGGCACGAGGTGGCAACGGTCCTGGCGGTATTCACGTGCATGCGGTGCGCATGGTCGGAATGACTGCATCACAGGAAGTGATACTCGGAACGGCCGGTCAGACGCTTGTCATACGCCACGACTCGAACGACCGTGTCAGTTTCATGCCAGGTGTGCTGCTCGCATGTCGCCACGTCGCATCACGATCTGGTCTGACAATCGGCATTGACGACCTTTTGTAGGTCGACATTCTGGGCTGTCACCGTCAACAGTGACGCGGTGTCATTTGAGCGCGTTGACCGCTGCGTCGTAATTCGGCTCTTGGCCGATGTCGCTGACTAGTTCTGAGTGCAACACGTTGCCGTTCTCGTCGACGACGACGACTGCACGGGCGAGAAGACCGGCAAATGCACCTTCGGACAGCCCGACGCCAAACTTTTTGCCGAAGTCGGTGCGAAATGACGACGCGTTCTGCACATTGGTGAGTCCTTCTGAGCCACAGAACCGACCCT
>SXWG01000025.1 GCA_005789925.1 Actinomycetota bacterium
ATGGCAGTGGCTACGGCAAGGCCGTACGAGCGCGCACCGAAGGCCCGAGCATCGCCGGTAGCCTCGGTGCCGTCGGGGTGGTCATCCGGTCGGTGGGCACGAGCAAGAACCGCATCGCACACACGGGTACGCTCTCCTCTGCACAATGGTTTCCTCGACTCGAAGCGTGGAGCCAGGGTCAAGCGCCGAACAAGGCTCATCCATGAGAAGAACCTTGGGTTGTACTGCGAGGGCACGAGCGATGCAGAGTCGTTGCTGTTGACCACCCGATAGTGACGACCCTTGCGCCTTTAGGCGATCCTTCACTTCCTTCCACAGTCCGGCACGCACAAGACAGTCCTCGAGTAGCGCTTCTTTGTCAGACACCTTGATTTTTGCCAGTTTCAAGCCTGCAAGAACGTTCTCCTCGATGGTCATCGACGGAAACGGATTGGGCTTCTGAAATACCATTCCGATCTTCAATCGAATGTCAGCAGGGTTCACTTTGGCTCCATAAATGTCCTGGCCATCAAGCAGCACGTCTCCTGCCATGGCAGAGTTAGGAATGAACTCGTGCATACGGTTCAACAAGCGCAGAAACGTCGATTTTCCACATCCAGATGGTCCGATGAGGCCAGTGACGGTGTTCTCTGGGAAATGCAGTGACACGTCAGCGAGAGCATGGTGTTTACCGAACCAGGCGTGGACCGCCCTCGCTTCTAGGCCCCTGTCGGTGTGGTCATGCAGGCGCGAAGGGTCACGGCGAGTGCGATCTTCGATGACCGGTGTATCTGGCAGTGAGGGCGTGACCACTTCCTGCTGTGTCATGTCTGGTTGTTCCATGTCGACTCCTTACAAAGCCTCTACTTGCCTGATCCCCGACCGGCGAGAAGCCGAGCCAGAAGGAACAAGATGAAGATCAAGACCAAGAGTGTGAGTGATCCACCCCACGCTCGTGCGACTGCGTTCTCAGTACCGATCTGAAGATTGCCGAACGTGTACGTCGGCAAAGTCGCCATCGGTTTGCCTGTGAGGTCCGTCGAGAAGGACACAAGATATAAAGATGTGAGCAGAAGTGGGGCCGTTTCCCCCGCGATGCGTGCAACTCCGAGCACAGCGGCCGTCACGAGGCCACTCCGGACAGTGGGCAACGTGACCCTGAGCGTCGTACTCACCTGGGATGCGCCAAGTGCGTAACTCGCCGATCGAAGGTCTTCAGGTACCAACTTCAGCACTTCCTCCGACGTTCGCGCGACGGTCG
Source organism: Actinomycetota bacterium (assembly GCA_005789925.1). Taxonomy (GTDB): domain Bacteria; phylum Actinomycetota; class Acidimicrobiia; order Acidimicrobiales; family Ilumatobacteraceae; genus UBA2093. Next base: position 1,241 of record SXWG01000025.1, read on the forward strand.
GCAGCATAAGAATCGAAAGAGCAAATGCACCCGCGAGTGCGTTGAACTTTTCGAACACCAAGATGACCAGAGTTGAATAAATGAAGAGTCCGGCGACAATTGACGGAACACCACTCATGGCCTGCGTCAAGAAGCGCACCATTTTCGAGAAGCGACCACGAATTTCTACGATGTACACGGCAGATGCGATGCCGATGGGCACGGAGATGAGCGTTGCGATTGAGATGATAATCAGCGTTCCTACGATTGCATGAGAGACACCACCGACATTAAAAGCGTCATCAGCTGCAGTCACTGACATGTCATGCGTGAACCAGCCTGTATAGATGACTTCTGAGCCCTTTGAAACCACCGTATAAATCAATGATGACCATGGAATGAGAACCGTTGCGGCGGCAGCCCCGATGACGACAGTTGCAACCAGGTCAGCCGCCGCAACCTTGCTGCGAAAGCGTCCCGCAATCCACGACACAATGACCGCGCACCCGACGAAAGCCACGAACCAACCGAGATTTCCTGCAAGGCCAGTTAGGGCAACGACCCCAAAACCTCCGAGCGCCGAAAGTACGCCAATTGCAACGACCGTCGTCACATTTTGAAGCGGATGGCGCCACGGGCGTCGTGGCTCAACATGTACGGCAATTGTGTCAATTGCACTCATGTGGCTCCCCTCGCACTTCTATTCACAATTGCAGTTGCAATTGCGTTGACGATGAGAGTGAGGATGAATAGCACCAAGCCGGCTGCCATCAAACCCTTCAACTCATATCGACTAGCTTCACCGAAACGCGTGGCAATTAGCGATGCCACATTTCCTCCGGCGGAGGACAGGATGTTTAGGTTGACTTTGAACACAAGGTTCAAGACCAGAAACACCGCGATGGTTTCACCAAGTGCACGACCAAGACCCAACATTGCCCCACCGACCAAACCGCTTCGCCCGAAGGGAAGAACCACTGTGCGTATTCCACCCCACCGACTGCCGCCGAGGGCATAAGCGGCATCGATCTGATCCTTTGGTGCACGCGAGTACACCTCACGAGTGACAGACGTGGTGATGGGGAGAATCATGATTGACAACAAAATTCCCGCGACAAACGGTGATCGTTCGAAAATCGGTGCCGGGACGGAGAACAACGGAAACCAACCGACGTAGTCGTTCAACGTCTTTGCCCACTGCACCACCAACGGCATCAACACCACATAGCCCCAGATTCCGTATATGACCGACGGCACTGCAGCAATCAAGTCAAGAATGGCCGTCAAGAGATTGCGAAGTCTCTTTGGCGCGTAGTACTCGAGGAAGAGCGAGACTCCGATCGCAAACGGTACTGCGATAACAATGGCGATGAGGGCTATCACAATTGAGCCAATGAGCATTGCCGCCACACCCATCCGCGCATCTGTGCCGATGTCGTCAATACCTGAGTTCCACTCTGATGTCGTCAAGAATGAAAATCCGAAATCTCGGAAAATCTCAAAACCGCGATACAGCAGGAATGCAGCGATGAGCGACAACACCACGAGTGACGTGAGGCCACCAGCTGTCATGATTCCGCGGAACACCTTGTCGCCCCCAGATCTGACGACCGTAATGGCCTTCACTTGAACCTGGGGGGTGTCCGACACGGTCGAAAGTCTCACAGCGACGCTTGAACGGCACCTCTCGCCAAGGTGAATGGAGCGTGAACGATGTAAGGACTATTCGTAGCGCAGTGCTTCGACTGGGTCGAGATTTGCCGCGCGGCGTGCCGGTAGGCGACCAGCAATCATGCCGATGAGCGTGGTCACCAAGATGACCACGATCGCGATCTGCGGAGGAATGCTCACGATGTTTCGCTCTGAGATTCCACCATCTTCAAGCTGTTTGTTCAGCACCCCGTTCAACAAGATGGCGACACCGAATGAGAGGACTATGCCGAACACTCCCCCCATGAAACCAAGAACTCCTGCTTCCACGGTGAACAAACTGCGAACGGTGCGCTTCGTCGCCCCTGTGGCGCGCATGATGCCGATTTCACGTGTGCGCTCGAGCGTGGCCATGACCATCGTGTTGATGACGCCAATCGCGGCGACGAGCAGTGCGATTCCACCGATTCCACCGAGCACGGCCCCGAGAATCGTGAACGCCTGAGACTGGGCATTGATCTCTTCTTGACCAGCGGCAGCGCCGTATCCCAACTTCTTGACTTCTTCGACGACGGCATCTGCATTGTCCTTGTTGTCAATGTTGACATACGCAGCCGGATAACCGTTGCGCAACACATCAGATTCCTTTGTGCATGTCGGCTGCGTGTTTGGTCCGCCACCTTCACAGCGCTCAAAGACCGGTGCCGTGTCGAGTGCAAACTTCAGCGTCATGTCGATTGCATCACCATCGGCGAACATGATGCCGACGACGGTCACGTCGACGTCCTTCATCACCTCGGAGAAATCTTTGCGGGGCTTCAGGGTGATCTTCTGACCGAGTGCACCTTCGAGGTTGTCCTTGAAACCGAGGTTCTCGGCCAAGCCTCGCGAGATGAGAACTCCACCGTTGTCATCACCGGCTTCAAGTGCGCGACCGTGCGTGACATCGCGTGTCACGGAGCCGTTCGTCAGATATCCGAGCATGAACGAGTTTGAGACAGACACCTCAGTGTTGGCCGACTTCGCTGAGTCGTAATACTGGGCACCCACGATGGGCGTTGCCGATGTGACCCCAGGAACACCTGCGAGTGCAGTTATCGCTGCATCGTCAATCTTCTTGCCGCTTCCGTCACTCCAGGTCTGCCAGCGAGCTTCGCCGTAACTGAGCCCGCTGACCGGAGTCACGATGACACGGCGGTCCTCCCCGGTCTTCTCGAAGGACGACATGAGGAAGCCTTTTGCGCTGGTGACCAACGACAGCATTACCGTGACCGACACGGCACCGATGACGATCGCGAAAATCGTGAGTGACGTACGAAGTTTCTGGCGACTGAGATTGCGCCAACCGGTGCGGAATTGATCCTTGAATTTCATCGCGCACCCGCCTTCTCCGTGATTTTTCCATCCTTGATTTCAATCACCCGCTTGGCTCGTGCAGCAACCGTCGGGTCATGCGTG
>SXWG01000001.1 GCA_005789925.1 Actinomycetota bacterium
ACTCATGGACCTTCTCGAAGAACGCGGGGTCGTCGGGCCGAGCGAAGGTTCAAGGGCGCGTACAGTTCTGATGTCCGTTGAGGAACTCGACGCCCTGCAAGGTGGCGCCTAGTTCCTCGTTCGAAGGCGAGGCGTCATGTCCGGTCACACATTCACTGAACTTGCATCGGGACTTCGGTTCCCCGAGGGTCCCGTCGCCATGCCTGATGGCAGTGTCATCGTCACCGAAATGTTCGCGCATCGACTCACGAGGGTGCGTGCCGATGGAAGCACAGAAACTGTGGCAGAAATGGAAGGTGGGCCAAACGGCCTGGCTGTCGGACCAGACGGAAACTTGTATCTGTGCAACAACGGAAATGCGTTCACGCCGATTGATCTCGGAGAGTTGTTGTTGCCCGGAGATGTCGACATGGACCGTTACATCGGTGGACGTATCCAGAAGGTCGACATGGCGACAGGAACGGTCATAGATCTCTACACGCACTGCGATGGGAAGCCATTGCGTGCCCCGAACGATCTCGTGTTCGATGCACATGGTGGGTTTTGGTTCACCGACCACGGCCTGCGGACGCATGACCATGCAGACAGAACCGCCATCTATTACGCCAAAGCGGACGGCTCGCTCATTAGTCAAGTGGTGGCACCCGTTGATTCGCCAAATGGCATCGGTCTGTCACCAGATGGATCGCAGTTGTATTGGGCAGAGACGCACACTGGGCGAGTGTTCCGGCGCACAGTCGCATCGCCAGGTGAGCTCGTTGCTGCATCGATGATCGACCCGTCGGTTGTGTTGCATGGTCTTCCCGGCATGCAATTACTCGACTCGCTCGCCGTGGACGGCGACGGCAATGTCTGCGTCGCGACGTTGGTGAATGGGGGAATCACGGTCATCGCAGCCGACGGGACGCTCCGTGATTTTGTTGCCACGGACGACATGTTGACCACCAATATCTGCTTCGGTGGAGCGAACTTCCGCACCGCGTACATCACGCTGTCGGCAACTGGTCGTCTCGTGTCGATGACATGGCCATACAACGGTCTGGTGCTGAACCACTGAGCACATATTCCGGCGCCGATAGGCTCACGACTCGTGGGTGAGCGGTTCTATGTAGAGACACTCGGATGTCCGAAGAATCAAGTTGACTCCGAAAAGATCATTGGTCGCCTTCTCTCCGATGGGCTAGTAGCGACAGATGACCCGTCAAAGGCCGATCTGGTCGTCGTGAACACCTGTGCATTCGTCGAGGACGCTCGACGAGAGAGCATCGACACGCTGCTGGCACTCCACGACCAACGAAAGAAGTCTTCTCGTCTAGTGGTGACCGGTTGCATGGCCGAGCGATACGGCGACGAACTCGCAGAGGCCCTTCCTGAGGCCGACCAGATCGCCGGCTTTGGAACCCCGATCGCGCTCGGGCGCAAACCATTGTCTGTGTCGGCAGAGGTGCCGACATTCGACTTGTTGAATCTTCCACGTCCCCGCTCAACTGCACCGTGGGCATACGTAAAGATCGCCGAAGGGTGCGACCGGATGTGCGGATTCTGCGCCATTCCGTCGTTTCGCGGACCTCAACGAAGCCGTGACGTGCAGTCGATACTCGACGAAGTCGATGCGCTGTCCGTACGAGAAATTGTCCTTGTTGCTCAAGACCTCGCCAGCTACGGCAAGGATCGGCCAGACGAACTTGGAGCTGGGTCGATTGTGTCGCTTGTGAAGCAGGTTGCTGATCGCGTCGATCGGACCCGACTCCTGTATCTCTACCCGAGTGACCTGAGTGACGAGCTCATCGACGTCATCATCGCCACTGGTGTCCCGTACTTCGATCTGTCATTGCAACATGTGAGCAAGGTGCACTTGCGGCGCATGCGTCGCTGGGGCGACGGCGGACGCTTTCTCGAACGCATCGAATGCATCCGGACCCTCGAGCCTGCAGCAGCTTTTCGTAGCAATTTCATCGTCGGATATCCCGGAGAGACTGAAGACGACCACGATCAACTGTTGCGCTTCGTGGAATCAGCGCAACTCGACTGGTGCGGTTTTTTTGCCTACAGCCCGGAAGAGGGCACCCACGCGGCAACGTTGGGTGACCAGGTGGACACATCGCTCATGAACGACAGGTTGGCTGAGCTCCGCGAGTTGCAAGATGACATCACCGCCAAGCGCCGCGACGACTTGCTGGACACTACGGTGACGGTGCTGGTCGATGAGCCAGGTGTCGGGCGTTCGCATCGCGAAGCACCCGAGATTGATGGTGTGGTCCAAGTGCCCGAGATACTCACTGTCGGTGAGTTCTACCGAGTCGACATCGAGCAAGTCTTCGGTCCTGACCTCATCGCTCGCGAGGGTTCGGAAGTTCTTTGCACTCCAGCGGGGGCGGCCCGATGAAGCGAACGGTCGACGAAACAGCAATCGCAACATGGGCAAACGCAGTCACCGTGGCTCGCATTCTCGTGTCACCGCTCTTGTTCGCGATCATTCCTGCCGACACGAATGGCTCGTGGGTGGCGCTCGCGATGTGGGTGGTGCTCTGCGTGAGCGACGGGTTCGACGGATACTTGGCACGTCGACATGGCACGACGAACAGCGGAGCGTTTCTTGACCCGTTGGCGGACAAGGTGTTGGTTCTCGGGGCGATGTTCACGCTTGTCAGTCGTGGCGTTTTTGGTTTGCTCCCAGTTCTCATCATCGCAGTTCGCGAAGTGATCGTGAGCGTCTATCGTGTCGTCGCCGGTTCGCGCGGAGTGAGTGTGCCGGCAAGTCGTACTGCGAAAGTGAAGACATTCAGCCAACAGATGGCAGTCGGCTTTGCCCTCGTGCCGGTCACTGTCGACGATGCGACGTGGACATGGACGGTCTTTCTTTGGATAGCAGTCGGCCTCACGGTATTGAGCGGCCTGCAATACGCCGCTCGAGCTTTCGGAATCGGAAAGAAGAACTGACGCCGTGCGTTGTGACGTCGTTGCCATCGGTACCGAACTGCTGCTCGGCCAGATTGTCGACACCAATTCGTCATGGATCGGTGAACAATTGGCCGCCGCCGGTATCGACTCTTTGGTGCAGGTGAAGGTCGGCGACAACTTGGGCCGCATGGTTCATATCCTGCGTGAGCGGCTCAGCGAGGCTGATGCGGTCGTCGTCTGCGGAGGATTGGGACCGACCCACGATGACCTGACGAGAGAAGCCATCGCCGAGGTGATGGGGGCAGATCTCGTCGAGGACGAAGAGGTCGCCGAGCGCATCATCTCGATGTTCTCTGCGCGTGGTCGACGAATGTCGGCGAACAACATGAAACAGGCACTCGTCCCCACAGGGGCCTCGGTCATTGCTCAGACCCGTGGAACGGCGCCGGGGCTCATCTGTCCGGTCGGTGACAAGGTTCTGTACGCGGTACCCGGAGTGCCGCATGAGATGCAGGACATGCTGACGCGAGCCATCATTCCCGACCTTCTCGCACGCTCTGGATCCTCGGCGATGATCATGAGTCGAGTACTTCGCACATGGGGTGAGAGCGAGTCCGGGCTGAATGAACGTCTGCAAGGAATCATCGATGACCTCGACGTCGTCGGAAATCCGACGCTGGCGTTTCTTGCCAGTGGCTGGGAAGGCATCAAGGTTCGCCTCACCGCAAAAGCCGCGACAGAAGACGACGCATGGCGACTGATCTCAGAGTGGGAACGTCCCATTCGCTCAGAAGTGTCCGATGTGATCTTCGGAGTAGACGAACAGACAATGGAGTCTGTCGTGCTCGATCTTCTTGCCGAACGCGGTCTGACGCTCGGTGTCGCAGAATCGGTTACGGGAGGTCTTGTCGCTGGTCGCTTGACCTCGGTCGCGGGTTCTTCGAAGGTGTTTCGTGGCGGCATCGTGTCGTATGCAAGTGCCGTGAAGCATGATCTGCTCGGTGTGCCCGCTGGGCCGGCGGTGTCACACGATGCTGCAGCAGCGATGGCGCGTGGAGCTCGCCATGTGCTCGGGTCTGATGTCGGACTCGCGCTCACCGGGGTGGCTGGACCAACCGAGCAAGACGGACAACCGGTCGGAACGTTGTATATAAGTGTGGCGATGCCTGATGACACCGTGAACACACATCACCTTCGGTTGCCAGGCCAACGTGACCAGATGCGTCAACTGAGTGTCATCTCAGCGCTCGACGTGCTGCGCCGCACGCTGTCGAACTGATTCAGCGTCGAATCAACCTCAACGCTTCACACTGATCATCGTGATAAGTGGGCGAGTGATGACGCGGAAATCGAGCGTGTCAAGTTTCGTGGTGAACGATTCGATGACGGTGAATCCGATCGGGTTCGCTTGACCGGCAGCTGACACCAGAGGCACCACCGCGGCAGGAAACGTTCCACCAGAGCTGAACATCTCTGCATAACGAGCATCTGATGCTTGCTGAATAGAGCGAAGCGCTCGCTTCACCGACGGTCGGGTGCGTGCTGCGACGTAGGTCTCAAGCCTGAAACGACGCCAGTTGGAGCGGTCTGGTGCGACAGCAAGTTGATAGATCTGCGCTGTTGCATCGGGTAAGTCGTTCGCCTCGATGCCAGAGGTCGTGATAGCACCAGTGTCGGCTGCTGCGTTGAAGAGAAGGGTCTTCATGGCATCGATGAGGAGTTCCTCTTTGACGTCATATTGGGTGTACACCGCACCACTCGTGAGGTGTGCGCGCCGTGCGATCCGCGACACGGTCGTCTGTTCGAAACCTGCGCGACCCATCACTTCAGCGGTTGCATTGATGAGCGCATCACGCAACGGGTCGCCCGTTGTGGCCGCGACGAACGGCGTCGCTTCGAACGTCGGAACAGCGCCACGTATGTCGACGGGTGTGCGCAGGGCGTGAGAATAAATCGGCACGATGAGCGACCATTCGTCGGGTCGTTGATTCACGAAGCTGAACAAGCCCATTCCGAGCAGCACCGAAAGAGATGTCAAGCGTCGAACTCGCTCGTGCGGCGCCGTCGACTCGTCGAGACCATTCGCAGCGAACCACTTCGGCATCCAGTCACTCATCTCCTCGTTCAACACATCGTGTCGATGGGCGACGGCGAGACATTCGAGGCCAGCGGCGATGGAGGGTGTCGGTTTTACCAGTTTCTTGACGACCGTCGACATCGTGTCGGCATCGCCGCTCATCATCGCTTCGATGCCCGAAGAGAGAAGTGAGAGAGTCGGCTCGGCCAGACGATTGGTCCACAGCCCGACCGCAATTTCGGCTGCGTTTTCGTAGCGCCCGTACATTGCTCCACTCGTGAGGTCGACGCGACGAGCCACTGAGCGGAGAACGATGCGGTCGATGCCGACATCGCTGACTTCGACGAGAGCAGCATCGAGAATTCGATTGTCGTTGTCAACAGAAGACTGGGATCGACGCCGGGGGTTGAGCGGCACATAGAAAGGGTAGCCCGATAGCATCATCTCAACGCGAAAGTTGCCCCTGTAGCTCAGTCGGATAGAGCAACGGACTTCTAATCCGCAGGTCGCAGGTTCGATTCCTGCCGGGGGCGCGCACCAGCCCGATGACACGCGTGACAGCACTCATCGACTCGTCTCGAAATCGTGGAATCCACAGCCCGATGGCCTAGCCTTGAAAGTCGTGAAATACAAGAAGGGTGACACCGTCATCTACCCCCAACACGGTGCATGCATCGTGATCGGAACCAAGCAGGTGAACGCCTTCGGAACACGTCAGGAATACCTCATCCTGAAGACGGTCATCAACGAAATGACTCTCCAGGTGCCGACCGCAAAAGCCGATCAGGTCGGCGTGCGTCCTCCAGTTTCTGCAAATGAACTGGAAGACCTCGTGTCTGTTCTTTCAAAAGCCGACCCACGCGTGCCGTCGAACTGGTCGCGCCGGTTCAAGAACCACCAGGAAAAATTGAAGAGTGGCGACGTGTATCAGGTCGCCGAAGTGGTGCGTAACCTCGCGGCCCGCAATCGAGACGCTTCGTTGTCGGCCGCCGAACGAACCATGTACGAGCGCGCCCGCATCAACCTCATCTCTGAAATCGCGCCGGCGTTGAAAGTGTCGAACGAAGAAGCCGAGCGATTCCTGAACGAGGCGCTCGAAAAGGGTGTCTTGAAGCCGGCTAAGGTCGCCAAGAAGAAGGCCGAGGCTGCGCCGAAGAAAGCAGTCGACGAAGACGACGATTTCTGACGCAGGCGACATGACACGAGTTGCATACTGCGGACTTGGTGTCATGGGTGCACCCATGGCGCGACATCTGGCCAATGCTGGCCACGAGGTGCGTGTGCACAATCGCACCGCGTCGAAGATGAATGAACTCGCCGCCGTCGCGAAAGTGACTGCATGGTCTTCTCCGGCCGAAGCGGCGAGCGAAGCAGACGTCGTCATGGTCTGCGTGGGCAACGACGATGACGTTCGATCTGCCGTCTTTGGAGAGCACGGCATCGTCCATGGCCTCAAACGTGGGTCGGTCGTGGTCGACCACACGACGACAAGTGCCGAACTGTCCCGAGAGATGTCGCAACGTCTCGCTGAAGTCGGGGTCGATTTCGTCGATGCTCCCGTGAGCGGCGGCCAAGCCGGAGCAGAAAATGGAACGCTCACGGTCATGTGCGGATCAGACAGCCCCGCAGCATTCGAAAAGGTCGCACCCGTCATCGACGCCTACTCGAAGAGCTGCGTACTTCTTGGTCGCGCTGGCTCGGGTCAACTTGCGAAAATGGTGAATCAAATCTGCATCGCCGGAGTGCTCGAAGGTCTCGCCGAGGGGCTGAACTTTGCAATTGCTGCCGGCCTCGATGCGCACGCAGTTGTCGACGTGATCTCCAAAGGTGCGGCACAAAGTTGGCAAATGGAGAATCGTGGTCACACGATGATCGACGGAAAGTTCGACTTTGGTTTTGCGGTCGAGTGGATGAAGAAGGACCTCGGTTACGCCCTCGCGGAAGCCGAGCGACTGGGAGTCCCGGCACCGCTTGCTGCAGAGGTGCTTCGTTTCTATGACGAGCTGAATGCTGCTGGCGATTCGCGCAGCGACACGAGCAGTCTCATTCGGCGCTATCGCCGTTGATCATTTACCGCTGGCTGCGGTGGCGAAGGCGTCGAGCAAGGTGTCAAGTTCGTCGTCACTGATGACAAGCGGGGGACAGAATGTGTTCGCATCGTTGATGGCGCGCGTTATAGCACCAAGCTCGAGCATGCGGTCACGGATCATCACCGCGTCCTGATCGGGACGGAGGGCAGCTGCCCACACGGCGCCGCATCCACGTACCCCAGCAATCGTCCCGTCTTTGGCGAGCGCAGACAGGGCATTTTCGATGCGGCCTCCGATGTGCGCCACTCGTCCGAGGAGGCCTTCGTTCTGGAGGGCATCGATGTTGGTGTGCGCGGCAGCACATGCAACAGCATGTCCGCTGTAGGTGTAGCCATGACGCAAGATGAATGTCGGGTCAGACTCAAGTGGCTCGCACACCGAGCGTGCCAAGACGACACCACCCAGAGGCACGTAGCCCGATGTCACCGCCTTCGCAAAGGTGATCATGTCCGGAGTGACATCGAAGAATTGAGCACCGAACCATGTTCCGAGGCGCCCAAATCCGGAGATCACTTCATCGAAAATGAGAAATGCCCCGTGCTGGTCGCACAGGCGTCGCAGTTGTCGCAAGTAGCCCTCGGTCGGCGGGAACACTCCTCCTGCTCCTTGAACGGGCTCAGCGATGACAGCTGCGATGCGACCAGAGTTGTTGCTCATGAGCACTGACATGGCCTCGGTGTCATCGGCATCGACCTGAATGACTCCTTCGAGCAACGTTCCGTAACCGGCTTTATTGGGTGCGATTCCTTGTGCGCTGGTTCCGCCATAGTTCGTTCCGTGATATCCGCGCGTGCGGGAGACGATCAGCGTCTTTTCTGGGTGTCCGGCCTGGACATGTGCGAGGCGTGCGAGTTTCATCGCGCTGTCGATGCTCTCTGAACCAGAGCCGCACAGGAACACTCGCGCATCAGTGATAGGAGAGAGCGTCGCGATGCGTTCCGCGAGTGAGTCGGCAACCTCGGTGGTGAACGGGTCGAACGCGGAATAGGACTCAATCGTCGTCATCTGCCGTGCCACTGCTTCTGCCATGTCCGCTCGACCATGTCCGATGGCGCAATACCAAAGGCTCGCCATGCCGTCGACCAACTCGCGACCGTCGGTGGTCCAGACCTTGGCGCCATGTCCTCGGGCGATGGAGAGGAACGATTCGCGTGCAGGTTTGGCGAACGGGTGAAGAAAACGACCGACCATGGGGGGAAACCTAATCGGGTTGCTATTGGGCGATCCTGCTGATAGAAAATGAGAATGATTCTCAATTCCAAACAAGCGCAAAATCTGAATGCAGGGGGTCGGGCAGGCCTCGTGAGTCCGCGAGAACGGCTGACATTCGTCGTGGTGGCTGCGTGTGCGGTTGTACTCGGCGCATGTGGTGGGACCTCCGAGGTCGCTACAGAGAGCACGCCCGACACCACGATGAAGCGACCGCTTGTCGTCGTCACTCACGAAGTTCTCGGTTCGATCGTGCGAGAGATCGCTGTCGATGACGTGGACGTTCGAGTGATCATCCCGAATGGCAAAGACCCGCATGACTACGAGCCAAGTGCACAGGACATTGCGCTTCTCAATGCAGCTGACATGGTGGTGGCCAATGGTGAGAAGTTCGAGTCGGCTTTCGCTGACATTCTCGACCGGCTGGTCGCTGATGGTCAGTCGGTCTTTTTCGCCACCGAACATGTGACACTCCGTGACGGCGACGAGCACGACGAGCACGGAGAACACTCTGACGACGAGAACGGAGAACACTCTGACGACGAAGCCCACGACGGCGACAAAGACGTACATGGCGAGCACGACCCACACTTCTTCACCGACCCAGTGGCCGTCGGTGAATTGGTCCCCGCACTTGCGGAGGCACTCACCGCATCGACTGGTGTCTCGCATGGCGCGCGACCAGCGATAGCCGCAGACGCTTTTGCTGCGGCCGACACGGCGGTCCGTGAGGTGTTCGCGACGTTGTCGTCGGGTAGCTGCAAGATCGTCACGGGGCATGACAGTCTCGGATATCTCGCCGATCGCTATGGCTGCGAGATCGTCGGTGTCGTCATTCCGAGTCTGTCCGGTCTCGCGGAAGCGACAGCACAAGATTTTGCCGATCTTGCCGAGGCCATGAAGACCGAGAAGGTATCGGCGATTTTCGTCGACGAGGGAACGTCGACGCGTGTGTCTGACCGCATTGCCGCAGAGACCGGAGCGCGAGTTGTCCCGCTGCCGTCTCATTCCGTGCCGTCATCGGGTCGCTACCGTGACTACGTGACGTCAGTCGCGCGCGTAATCACTGACGGACTGACAGGTTCGTGACCGACTATTTCCTTGCTCCGTTTCTTGACAACGAGTTCATGCGCCTCGCACTGCTCGCTGGTTTCGTGACAGCGGTCATCTGCGCGATTGCGGGCACGTTCATCGTCTTGCGCGGGCTCGCATTCATCGGAGATGCGCTCGCCCATGGAGTTCTGCCCGGTATCGCCGCCGCGACCCTGCTCGGTGTGTCGACGATCGTGGGTGCTGCTGTCGGAGCAGCAGTGCTGGTCGGCGGCGTGGGCCTCATCACGCGACGTACACGTCTGTCCTCGGACACGGCCATCGGCCTGTTGTTTGTCGGAATGCTGGCACTCGGAGTCATCATGACGTCGCGGTCTGAATCGTTTGCCGGTGATCTCACGCAGATTCTCTTCGGTGAGCTTCTCGGTGCAGATTCAAGCCAATTGGCATGGATGATCGGCTCGACGATGGCGGTCGGTGTCGTGACGTACGTCTGTCGACGCCCTTTCATGCTGCTCTGCATCAGTCGCGACTTGGCGCGAGCCAATGGCTTCAATGCTTCGCTGTACGAGGCACTGATGATGTCCGTCATCGGCGTCGCGATACTCGCGTCTTTCCAGTCCGTCGGCACGTTGCTCGTCTTTGGTCTGCTCATCGCGCCACCGTCGACTGCTGCATTGGTGACGCGACGATTGCACACCATGATCATCGTCGCGAGTATCAGTGGTGTCGTTGCGACGTACTCAGGTCTGCTTGCCAGTTACCACTACGACCTCGCAGCCGGTGCGAGTGTCGTCGTCAGTGCCAGCGCCATATTCGTGGTCGTGTTCGCAGCGTCGACCCTTCGTCGACGTCAACTGTCAGGCAGTCATCCCGCCGTCGCCCATGGAGGAGGTCATCACCATGCCCACTGACATGATCGTCGCCACTGACTTGTCAGTGGGGTATGGGTCGCACGCTGTCGTCGACCACGTGAATCTTCGACTTGCTCCGGGAACTCTTGTCGCGTTGATGGGTTCAAATGGTTCGGGGAAGAGCACCATTCTGAAGACTCTCGTCGGGCTCCTTCAGCCGGTCAGTGGTTCGGTGTCGGTGCTCGGCGATGTGCCCGGTTCTCATCCGGCACGGGTCGCTTATGTGCCACAGCACTCGGCCACGAGTGAGACATTGCCACTTCGTGCACGCGACGTCGTGGCGATGGGCCGGTACGCCCGGCTTGGTCTGCTCGCACGATTCAGTCGCCATGATCGAGATGTTGTCGACGAGGCGATGCACACCATGGGAGTCTCTTCTTTTGCTGACAAGCCTCTGCAGTCGTTGTCGGGCGGTCAATGCCAGCGTGTGCATCTCGCACAGGCAATCGCCCATGAAGCGGACGTCTGGTTTCTTGATGAACCGACGGCTGGACTCGACGCTGAGGGTCGCGACACTGTGACAGCGTGCGTGTCTGCGGCGCGCGAACGAGGGGCCTGCGTGGTGGTGTCGACTCACGACATCGACGATGCACGTGAGGCAGACATCGTGCTGCTGGTGGCCAAGGAGGTCATCGCTCAGGGTTCTCCGAGAGAGGTGCTCACCGACGCGAATTTGCGCCGAATGTATGGCTTCACCGGTCAGCACTAGCCGTGCGCAGGTCCTGCCAGCGACTCTGCAACTAGGCTGAAAGTCGCATGAAGGGGCTCATTCTCTCTGGTGGTGCGGGAACCCGCCTGCGTCCGATCACTCACACCAGGGCGAAGCAGTTGGTGCCGATCGCCAACAAGCCCATCTTGTTCTACGGCATCGAGGCCATGGCAGAGGCCGGCATCAGCGAGATCGGCATCATCGTCGGTGGCACTCGCGACGAAATCATGACTGCGGTCGGCGACGGATCCCAGTTCGGTGTCAAGGTCACCTACATCCCACAGGACGCACCGCTCGGCCTCGCGCACTGTGTGCTCATCGCCCGCGATTTCCTGCAAGACGAGGATTTCGTCATGTATCTCGGCGACAACATGCTCGAGCAGAACCTCACGCAATTCGTGTCGGGTTTTCAGCAGAAGCGCACATCGTCGAATCCGCCCAGCGCGCAAATTCTGCTCTGTGAAGTCGAAGATGCATCACACTTCGGTGTCGCGGTGGTGAACAAGGATGGACATGTCACCGATCTCGAAGAGAAGCCGAAGAAGCCGCGCTCGAACCTTGCGCTTGTCGGCGTGTATTTGTTCGACAAGTCGATTCACGTCGCAGTGTCGTCAATCAAACCCTCCGCTCGTGGCGAGTTGGAGATCACCGACGCGATCCAGTGGTTGGTCGACAACAAGCATGTCGTCCATCACGAGGTGCTCGCCGGATGGTGGATCGACACCGGCAAGAAGGATCCGTTGCTCGAATGCAATCGTCTGGTGCTCGATGTCATCGAAGCCGACAACAAAGGAATCGTCGACGACGCCTCGCGCGTCGAGGGCCGAGTGCGCATCATGGATGGCGCAAAGATCGAGAACTCACGCGTTCGTGGCCCGGTCGTCATCGGTCGTAATGCGGTCATCGTGAACAGCTATATCGGCCCCTACACATCTGTCGGCGACGACTGCACCATCGCAGACACCGACATCGAGCACTCGGTGGTCTTGTCGCGCAGCAGCATCTCTTGCGCAGGTCGCCTCGTCGATTCGCTCATCGGGTACGACGTGGCGGTGAAGCGCACAGAAGCGCTTCCCAAAGCGCATCGTCTCATGTTGGGTGATGACTCCATCGTCGAGATCGGCTGACCGCGGGTCACACAACAGGCAAGAACAAGAGTCGAGGAGCAGCAGCGTGGCAACAATCGAGAAGTCAGACGTCATCGAGGGTGTTTATGTCGTGACGCCCGACGTGCACGGCGACGCACGCGGCTTCTTCGTCGAGACCTACCGTCGCGAGTGGTTCCCAAAGGGACGCGAGATGATCCAAGGCAATCGTGGCGATCGTCAAGCCGGGGCAGTCGTCGGATTGCATTACCACCTGCATCAGGCTGATTATTGGTACGTGCCGTTCGGCTCGTGCCGGGTCGTGTTGCACGATCTGCGTGAAGGTTCACCAAGTGACGGTCGCACGCAGATCATCGATCTTGGTGCACGTAGCGACGGCACACATGACCATCGTGGTGTGTACATTCCGCCCGGAGTGGCACATGGCTTCTCAGCCCTGTCCAACATGACCATCACTTATCTTGTTGATGGCTACTACAACCCGAAAGATGAGCTCGGCGTGGCCTGGGACGACCCTGCCATTGGCGCAGATTGGGGAGTCACGCAACCAGTTCTCTCTGGGCGCGATCAAGCCAACCCGTCCCGTGCTGCCATCGTGCCTGAACTTCGACCGCACTTTGCTTTGAGGACATGACATGAAGTACTTCGTCACCGGTGCTGCCGGTTTCATCGGCTCCAACTACGTGCGTCATGTCCTGGCGACCACG
>SXWG01000026.1 GCA_005789925.1 Actinomycetota bacterium
TGGAAACGATTACCCGCAGTTGAACGCAGAATCCATCATCGCGGCCAACCCTAAGGTGATCTTCCTCGCCGACACGAAATGCTGTGCCCAAGATGCGACGTCAGTCGCGGCTCGGCCCGGCTGGTCTGCGATCGAAGCGGTGACGAACTCGAACATCGTCGCCCTTGACGACGACGTCGCATCACGTTGGGGCCCACGCATCGTCGACTTGATGAAGGCACTCGCCGACGCGGCAGCGAAGGTGTCGTCATAAGCGACCTCTCCCCGCTCGGTTCCGTAGCGACCACCATCGGGAGAAGTTCCCGATGGTGGTTCGCTACAGGCGCTGTCGTGCTGTGTGGTTCCTTGATGGCTGGTGTCATGATCGGTCCTGCTGGCCCGACGTGGTGGCGAGTTCCGCTCGCGTTGCTCGACAAGTTGCCACTCATCGACATCAACAGCGGCGTGACCACATCTGAATGGCTGATCGTGTGGCAGGTTCGCACGCCTCGTGTCGTACTCGCTGCACTTGTCGGTGCAATGTTGTCTGCATCGGGAGCGAGTTATCAAGGAGTGTTCCGCAACCCACTTGTCGATCCGTATTTGTTGGGGGTCGCTGCGGGCGCCGGTCTTGGTGCGACGTTTGTGTTCACCATCAACCGTGCAGGAACGAGTGATTGGCTGGTCGACCCGCTGCCACTCGCAGCGTTCATGGGCGGGTTGCTGGCTGTGTTCGTGACGTACGTGGTGGGGACTGCATTCGGCGGCGATCGATCGTCGACAACGTTGGTGTTGGCTGGCGTCGCCGTGACGTCACTGGCGACGGCATTGCAGACATTCATGTTGCAGCGCAACACCGATGTCGTTCGCCAGGTCTATTCCTGGATTCTCGGTCGGCTGTCAACCGCGACGTGGGACGACGTGCGACTTGTGTTTCCTTATGTCGTCATCAGCACGACCGCACTCCTCTTGCATCGACGACTTCTAGATGTTCTGCGAGTCGGCGACGAAGAAGCGTCAGCGCTTGGAACCAATGTGCGCCGAGTACGTCTCGTCGTCGTGGTGGCAGCGACTCTCGGCACCGCGGCTGCCGTGGCCGTCAGCGGCCTCATTGGTTTCGTCGGCATCATCGTGCCTCATGCGGTACGTCTCATCTGCGGCACGTCGTACAGAGCGGTGTTGCCAATGAGCATCCTCGTGGGTGCTGCATTCTTGATTCTCGCGGACATCCCTGGTCGCATCCTCGACAATCCGGCAGAGACACCCATCGGTGTCGTCACAGCGTTTCTCGGTGCACCGTTCTTTCTGCTGTTGCTTCGCACCAGGCAGGTGGCTCGATGACATCTCTTGCTCTGGAGAAAGTGTCGGTCTCATATTCGGGACGACGTGCATTGGTCGACTTCAACGACACTGTGAAACCCGGGGAATGGCTCTGTCTCATCGGCCCGAACGGAGCAGGAAAGTCGTCGCTCTTGCGCGCAATCGTCGGTACGACACCGCACAGCGGTCGCGTGCTGGTTGACGGAGTCGCTCTCTCATCGCGACCACAGCGCCGACGCGCCCAACTCGTCGCTTACGTGCCCCAAACTCCGATGCTTCCGCCAGACATGTCAGGTCGTGAGTACGTCCTCTTGGGACGGAATCCGTTCGTGTCACATTTCGGATCTGAGGCACATCACGACAAGACCTTTGTCAATGACATTCTTGTGCGACTCGAACTCGAAGAGCTCGCTGATCGAAAGTTGGCGAACCTTTCGGGTGGAGAGCGTCAACGTCTGGTGGTCGCACGCGCCATCGCCCAAGAAGCACCGGTGTTGTTGCTCGACGAGCCGACGAGTGCTCTCGACATCGGTCATCAGCAGAAAGCTCTCGAGCTCGTGGACAGATTGCGCCGCGAGCATGGACTGACCGTCGTGTCAGCCATGCATGACCTCACCCTCGCCGGCACGTACGCCGACCGTCTGAGCCTGATCCATGAGGGGCATGTGGTCGCAACGGGAACCCCGAGTGAAGTACTTCGCGCCGAGACACTTGCCGAGTTCTACGGTGTGTCAGTGAATGTCCACACAGAGCCAGACGGTTCGATTGCGATCATTCCACGTCGAAACAGCTGACTCTCGCGGGTGGGACAAGTGCCCGTAGCCTGACGCTGCAATATGTCAACACTCGATCGCCATGTCGAAGGCTGCGCAGCAGCACATCAGACCTTGTTGGCACTTGTGGACGACATCGATCCAGACTCCATCAGGGAAATGTCGCTCCTTCCAACTTGGACGAGGGCTCACGTGCTCAGCCACATCGCTCGAAATGCAGAAGGCCTTCGACGATTCTTCGACGCTGCTCAGGATGGTCGCGTGGGTGAGCAGTATCCGGGTGGGCGAGAAAAGCGGGACAGTGACATCGAGGTTGCCGCACAGCGCGGCTTCACTGACATCGTCTCCGACGTCCGCGCGTCGATCTGGGCTCTCGAAGGCGCATGGGCAGCGGCAACTGCAGAAGTCTGGACATCGAAGGGTCGTTTGCTCACCGGAGCGGAAGTGACGCTAGAAGAGTCGGTGTTTCGTCGTTGGCGTGAAGTCGTGGTGCACACGTCCGATCTCGGCTATGCGTACTCATGGAACGATTGGCCGAATGACTACGTGCGCTTCGAGTTGGACCGACAACTGATGGCTTGGCGCGCGTCGCAGCCGATGGGTGTGAAGGACTTTCCAGATGATGTGCGCAAGCTCCCCGACAAGCAACGACTTGCTTGGTTGTTGCAACGCACGACGGTCGAAGGTCTCGGACTAGGGCCAGGTATCTGAGGTGTCTCGTCGTTCGGTGGGTGTGACCCGTGGTGTGTGCGCGGTCCTCGTGATGATGCTCGCCGTTCTTGCATCGCCCAA
>SXWG01000003.1 GCA_005789925.1 Actinomycetota bacterium
ATTGCGGCGGCCGGTTCTGTCATGGGTAAGGGTGGCTCAATCGTCAACATCGCATCCTCTGGGGGCGAGATGCCTTATCCGAGCCTCGCTGCCTATGGCATGACGAAAGCGGCGGTGATGCAGCTCACCCGAACTGCCGCACTCGAGTTCGGCGACAAAGGGATTCGAGTGAATGCGATTGCTCCCGGATTCGTCGACACACCGATGGTCCGCAACACTCACCTGCGCAAAGATGGCACGCTCGATGAGGTGAAGCGACGCGAGCATCTCGAGGCTCGTGCGGCCCAATCTCCCTTGGGCCTCACCGGTGAGGTCCAGGACATGGCCATGACAATCTTGTACCTGATGAGCGAGGCTGGTCGTTTCTACACTGGTCAGGTGTTACGTCCTAACGGGGGAGTATTTTTCGGATGAGTGTTGTGAACAATTGGAATCTTCCTGCGACCCGCGGCGGCGAAGCCGCCAACGCAGAATTGAATGAGCGGCGCGAAAAAGCAGCGCTCGACACTCCACCCATTGATGGTGTGCCGCTTGCAAACATGTCCATTGGCGGCGTCGAGTGTCTCGTTGCCGGCGACAGAAATGCGTCACGCGCACTTCTGCACCTCCACGGTGGTGGTTTTCGAATCGGCACTCCACGCACGTGGACGAATTATGCGACTGACTTGGCCCAACGCACGGGATGTGTCGTCGTGGTCCCTGACTATCGACTCGCACCGGAGCATCCTTTTCCGGCTGCCATCCATGATGCCGCGGCGGTGTACGACGAACTCGTCGGTTCAGCGTCGGTGTACGTCGGTGGAGACTCTGCTGGTGGTGCACTTGCAGTGTCGGTCGCCGTGGCCGCACGCGACGCCAAGCGTCCGTTGCCCGTCGGTCTCGTGCTGCTGTCACCATGGCTCGATCTCACCGTGACCGCCGCCAGTTACCCCGCGTTCGACGGCACCGACACGATGTTTTCCAGCCTCTCGGCCAATGAAGCCGCCGATGCGTACCTGCAAGGGTTGCCGCGTACTCATTCGCTCGCGACTCCGCTGCATGCCGATCTGGCTGGTTTGCCCGATGTGTTGTGTTTTGTTGGTGCCGAAGAGGTGTTGGTCGACGATTCCATCACATTCGTCACGAAAGCATCGCGGGTCGGCGTGCGAAACGAGTTGCATGTGGTGCCGACGATGCCTCACATCTGGCCGGTCATCATGCTCGCTGCTGAGCAGACCGAGCAGGCACGCGCAGTCATTGCGCGATTTCTAACTCGCTAGGACAACGGCGCCACGTAGTTGTGGCGACGACCGTCAGCCGCGCGTAGGTTGGGGATGCATCGTCGAGGCGGCATCGCTGTCGCGCAGCACGATGTGGGCCACGATTCCGCCGACGAACATGAGCACCACTGAGCCCAGAAACGCCCAGTGGAATCCGGTCAATCGGTCATCGATGGAGTTGTCACCGCCGCCAGCGTGCTTGGAAAGCGATATGTACACGGTGGACAGAATCGCCACGCCGAGGGCCGCCGACACCTGTCGCTGAGTCGAGAAGATTGCGCTCGCACGCCCGGTGTCAGACGGAGTGATGTTGGCGTACGTCGCGGCCTGAAGTGGCACGAAAGCGAACGCCATTGAGAGCCCTCTTCCAAGCATCAGAGCGCGAATCGTCCACGAGGACACGTCGAGCGAGATGAATGCCATCGGCAAGCTGCACAACGAACACGTAATGAGCCCGAAGGTGACCAGACGACGAGGTCCGACCGTGTGGTACAGCCGACCCACGATGCGACTGACGAGAATGATGCCGAGTGCTTGTGGGAATGTTGCGAGGCCGCTGTCGAGGGCGGAGTAGCCGAGCATGATCTGCAGGAACTGCGGTATGAGGAACAGGAACGCCGCAAAACTTCCGTACGACAAAGTGTTGATGGTGTTTGAGTTGCGGAACATTCGCTCGCGGTAGAGACGGAATGCCAGCATCGGTTGTTCAACTCGCGTCTCGACGACCACCAACAACGCAAAGAGAGCAAGGCCCCCGAGTCCGGTGAGGAGAACCGAGGGAGACAACCATCCGTGATCGGGTGCCTGCGACAGTGCGTAGAGCACTCCGGCAAGACCGATGCCCGACAGCAAGAAGCCGGGCACATCGAACTTGCCCGCGGTCGCTTCTTTGCTCTCTTTGAGAAACAACGCACCGAAGATGAAGCCGACGAGTCCGATGGGCACGTTCACGTAGAAAATCCAGCGCCATGAGGTGTGGTCGATGAGGAGACCTCCGACAATCGGACCGAGCGCAGGAGCAATGACCGTCGGGATGATGAGCACCGTCGATGCGCGCGCACGTTCTTGAGGCGGGAAAGCACGGAACAACATCGCGGTTCCGACGGGTGTCAACATGCCGCCACCGACTCCTTGCAAGATGCGGAAGGCAATCATCTGACCGAGGCTCGTTGCGGTACCGCAGAGCACAGACGCGACGGTGAAGATGAACAAGGCGAACAAAAAGGTTCGCTTGGCACCAAATTTGTCACCGATCCAGCCCGACGCCGGAATCCACACTGCCAGTGACAACAGATAACCGAGGACGAGCCACTCGATGCCTGTGCCAGTGACTTTGAATTCACTGGCGAGCGTGGGAATGGCGACGTTGACAATTGTCGTGTCCATGATGTCGATGAAGAGACCAAGAACGAACACGACAGCGACAATCCACTTGTATTCGATGCCGAGTCGAGTCGCGAGACGGTCAGCCAGATGTGTCGATGGCGCGGTCAAGGATTGATGTGCACTTTGATCTAACCAGATTAGCGGTCAGCGGCCGCCCTGAAGGCCTCGACCGCTTCTTCGATCGTGAATCGATGCGTGACGATCGTGTCTGAGAGGTCGGGCATGTCGCCGAGCACTTCTCCCGCATCGACAAAATCGTCATGGTCGTGATTGTGGCTGTAGTACAGCGACGGCACGACAGAGATTTCCTTGAACATCACCTCGTTCGACATGGTGACCGGAGTCCAGAACATTCCGAATTCGACCATTGTCCCCGCAGGTCGACACGCTGCAATCGAGGAATCAAAGCTCTCTTGGTTGCACACGGCATCGAAAACCACATCGTGCACAGCATTTGGGTGCTCGTCACTCGAATGGACGTTCGCGCCGAGGCGTTCAGCGGCGAGGCGTTGATGTTCATGGCGGGCATACACATCGACCGATGCCCCGCGGTGGAGCAGTGCTGCGACGGTGAGAAGTCCGATACTTCCACCTCCGACAACCGCTGTCTCCATGCCGGTTTCAACGCGACCGCGGCGGAGACCGTGCATCACCACTGCGAGAGGCTCGACCAACCCCACCTCGTGTGATCGAACTGTTGACGGCAGCGGAATGAGGCGGTCGACGGGCACGATGACCTCTTCGGCTAGTCCACCCTGGGCTGAGATGCCGTTCATGTCCTTGGTCGCATCGCGACACAAATGAGCGAGGTCGCGATCGCAGGTGTCGCAGGTCCCACATGAGCTCTTAGGTCGCACTGCCCACAACGTTCCGGCCTCGTCGTACCCGCCGAATTCATGTCCGAGAACGATGTCGCTTATTCCCCACTCGAGAATGTGAAGGTCACTTCCACAGATGCCGGCATTCGTCACACGCAGTCGCGTGCCTTCGCCCAATGGAAGTGGAATGTCGACGATTTCGACGGTCTTGTTCTTCGCTATGACAGCGCGCACACCAGGAACCGTAGTTGTCGCATTGTGCTTGGCACCCATCGAACCTGTGTGGTCGTGAGAAGGGCTGTCCGTGCCTGACGCTGACGTGGTCAACGATTGGAAATCGTTGCACTGAATGTGGCGAACGCCGAAATTTCCTTGGCGAGAAACGTTCCGCGGATTCGATAACCAGGCACGGTCGGGTGGATACCGTCTCGCTCCCACAGTCGCGTCTTCGATGGATAAGCAGCAAACCACGGTGCGATACTCAGATTCGGGTACGTCTTTGTGGCAGATGCCAAAGCTGAGTTGAACCGTCGCGCGCGACCGACGTAGTCAGGATGCACCCCGCCGTATGTCACTTCCACCCACAGGACGGGCTTTCCCTTCGCTCGACTCATCATTTGGTCGATGATCCACGCCGGATAGGCCTTTTCGCGCCGCGAAAGCAGGTCATTCGTGCCCATGGCGACGACGATGCCGGAGAGGTTGGCACGAGTGCGAAGAGTCTTTTCCAAGATGCTCAATCCGTCGAGTGCTCGGCGACCCACCTTGCAGTCAGAGGTGACGGAGCTCCAATCCGCGGATGTTTTGATCGCTGTCGACAATTTTCCGAACGTTTCGGCTCCAATGCACAGAGAGTCGCCGAGGATGAACAGGCCTCCCAGCTTGGACGGAAGTGTCGTCGACGAAACTGACGACGAGGCAGCCGATGTGGTGGTGGGCGATATCGATGTGGAACCAGCCGATGGAGCGGTGGTGCTTGTGGTCGTCATGGTGGCGGTGTCAGCTTGAACAGGTGCTGACGTCATGACGACGGAAACCAGCGCCAGGTGGACAGGTCGACTAATCATCGAGAGACGACGGCGGGGGGTTGCCACGTGGTCATTGTGTCATGTGTGCCACCATTGCTTGGTGGCACTACGGCGATTCGTGACTTATCTGGCGCTCGCCACCATCGCTGTGTCGCAACCGTTGCTCGACTTGTACGGCACGAACCTCACGGTGTTCTCTGCCGCCAAGGTCGGACGATTGGAGATCGGCGTCTTCATCGTGCTGGTGATGATCGTTCCGGCACTCGTTGCCACCCTCGTGGATCGTTTCAGTGTCCGCTTCGGATCCGTCGTGCATCGTTCCGTTGAGGTCACGATCGCGTTCCTGTTCTTGTTCGTGTTCGGGATGGTCCTGCTTCGCTGGTTGAAAGTCGAACGCGACTATCTGGTGTATCCGGCGAGCGTCGTGTTCGCAGTTCTTCTCACCAGGTTGTACACCGCGCGCGAGTCGCTTCGTCAGTGGGTCAGCTGGTTGTCGATCGTCGCTGTCGCCGTGCTCGCGACATTCGTGCTTCAAGCCCAACCGATTCTGTTCCCGGGGCCAACGACATTCGCAGATGCCTCGGTCGAACGCACGGACGTTCCAGTGTTCATGGTCATCATGGACGAGGCCCCTTTGTATGCGATGCTCGGCTCAGACGGCCGCATCAATGCCGAGCGGTTCCCGCATTTTGCGCAGTTGGCGACGGAGTCCACGTGGTACCGCGACAACACGGCCATCTCGAATTTCACCCACCAGGCAGTGCCCGGAATCATGGCGTCGAAGATCCCGGAGAAAGACGACAGCCCGTTCCTCGCATTGCATCCGCGCAACATCTTCACATTGCTCGGCGACAAGATGGATGTCGATGCGGTCGAGCCAGTCACGTCGCTGTGCCCGAGCGACGTGTGCAGCAACACCGAAGAAGCCACAGGGTTCTCAGGGTCGCGCCTCTGGTCGTTTCTCAAAGATGCACTTGTTGTGTACGGGCAACGCACATTGCCGTATTACTCGCGCCGTGGTCTTCCCGACACCGAGCACGGATGGGGAGGTTTCGGTGCCGTCGAGTCACGCTTCGTCGAGCAGCTGAAGACCGGCGCGCTTGGCCAGGCGACCGCGATCGTCGACGGGGCGCGGGATTTGGTTCAGGCATCACAAGGGGAAAAGGCGGCGCTTCGTTTG
The DNA here is from genome assembly GCA_005789925.1 of Actinomycetota bacterium. Classification (GTDB taxonomy): domain Bacteria; phylum Actinomycetota; class Acidimicrobiia; order Acidimicrobiales; family Ilumatobacteraceae; genus UBA2093. Next base: position 5,672 of record SXWG01000003.1, read on the forward strand.
GTGCACGCGCTCGTGCCGCACGCACCCTGGTACATGACCCCTGATCAACGCATCACGTCAATTCCGATCTACAGCACGACCAGCAACCCAGAGTTCGGCGACGGCTCTCGTGACAACTACCAGCGTTTTTTGCATCAATTCATCGGCACTGACAAAGCGATTGGGCAAGCGATGAAAGTGTTGAAAGACGCCGGCCTGTGGGACGAGGCGTTGGTCATCGTCACCGCTGACCATGGCATCTCGTTCGTGCCCGGAAAGCAACAGAGAAACGTGGTGCTGAAAGACCGTGAACGGGTGCTCGACATCTACAAAGTCCCCACTTTCGTCAAATACCCCGGTCAACAAGCGGGTGAGACATCAGATTGTGCTTCGTCGAACTTGGATCTTGTGCCGACAATCGCCGATGTGCTCGACGTGAAGACCGATTGGACGTTTCTTGGCGGCTCGCTCGTCGACCGTTGTCCTCAAAGAGACAAGCGGCCGATTGAGACGGCGACTGGGAAGCGCGGACAAGTTGCAGAGAGCTTCAGCGACCTGCTCACGCGAGTTTCCTATTACGACAAAGTCGTTCCGGCCGACGGCGACGTCAGAACTGTCGCAGCCGTCGGGTCGTCTGCAACGCTCATCGGCCAACGGCTTGACGTGACGCAAGCGACGGACCAAGTCCTCAAGTGGACCGTGAGTCGTCCGCAAGATTTCGTGAACCTGACGGCAGAACCCGGTAGTCGGGTCGCAGTGACAATCAACGGAGGCATCGTGAGCGGCGCCTTCGCCGTGGGTACCGAAGGAATTCTGGTGATTGATGGCATTGCTGCCGGTGTGGTCGGGGAGCTGAGCGGAGCAGAAGGCGTCTACGGCTACACCGCAGTCATCGACTCGACACTGATGACACCTGGTGACCACACGGTCGAACTTGTCATTCGCGCTCCAGATGGCACTTTGACGTCAGCCGGGCCGCCCTCGCCGTAAGGCTGACCATTCGCTGTGGTTCTCGAGATGTGCGACCGTCGATGGGACAGCATCGACTGACACTGGATGGCTGATCAAGTATCCCTGAGCCTTGTGACAGTGAAGTTGAGACAACGCTCGTAATTGTTCGCGATTCTCGACACCTTCGGCGACGATGTCGAGAGAGAGCGAATCTGCCATGGCAATGATGGTGCGAACCAGTGATTGCGCGTTCTGGTCCTCGGCCAGATTGTTGACGAACACTCGGTCGATCTTGATTCTCTGGATGGGAAATTTCTGCAACAAAGAGAGCGACGAATAACCGGTACCGAAATCGTCAATCGCTATACGTACTCCGAGTGACACGAGGCGTCGCAGAGAACTGAGTGCTTGCTCCGGTTCAGTCATCATCACGCTCTCGGTGACCTCCAACCACAACTGGTCTGCGGCGATGCGTGAACGTGACAGGGCCTCGCTCACGACGGCGACGAAGTTCGGATCATGCAACTGGCGAGGTGACACATTGACCGACATCGTGGTCTGCGAGCCGACCACACCACTGTCGATCCAGCGCCGCAGATGTGTGAGTGCATCGAGGACCGCCCATGAACCGATCGGAACGATTGTCCCTGTTTCCTCGGCGATTGGAATGAACTCTGCGGGGGACACGTCGCCATCATCGCGAGTCCAACGCATGAGGGCCTCGAAGCCGACGACGATTCCGATCTCGGTGTCGAGAATCGGCTGATGAACAAGTCGCAATTCACGACGGTCAAGGGCGCGGTACAAAGCGGTCTCCACAGACAAGCGCTGGGACACTCGCTCGAGCATCGAGTCGTCATACAACGCAATGCAGTTACGACCAGCATCTTTGGCGCGATACATGGCCGTGTCGGCACGACGCAATAAGTCTTCGGCAGTGAGTTGCTCGTCGTCCTCGGCCATCGCCACGCCGATGCTCGCGGACACGAACATGTCTCCCTGACGAAGGGCCATGTGCTCTCTAAAGGCATCGAGCACTTGCTCTGCGAGTAACACGGCTTGAGTCGAGGTTTCCGTCGACGGGTCGAGCACGACGAACTCGTCCCCAGAGATGCGACCGACGATTGCATCTGGGGTGACCGCATTGGTGAGACGTTTGGCAACAGCCGACAGAACGTCGTCTCCCGTCATGTGGCCGAGGCTGTCGTTGATGTTCTTGAATCGATCGACGTCGATGAACAGAACTGTCGGTTGGCGCCTCGACTTCCACGATTCTTGAATCGCTTGAGTGATGTGTTCGAGCATGAGACTGCGATTGGGGAGACCGGTCAAAGAATCGAGACGGGCCGCGCGCAGAAGTGAGGCCTGGGCTTTCGCGTTGTCGCGCACGCTCTGGATGACGCGGGTGATGACC
>SXWG01000027.1 GCA_005789925.1 Actinomycetota bacterium
AGCAGGGCTCGAAGGGTGCCATGTTGCATGGTGAAGTCGAGCGGGCGGCACGTGCTGCGCAGATCAACACTTTCGGTGGTGGAGTGAACGAGGTCGGCCGTCAGCTCATCGCGAGCGCCGGACTCGGACTGGTTCTGTCAGCTCGTTGATTTCAACGACACAATTGTCAGCGGGCTAGCAGAGCGCCGACACTCATCGTCACCAGATTCTCGATGAAATCTGATCCATGCAGAGGTGGCTCTTCGCCGCGCTGACGTTGGCGAGCCCGAGAACCGAGGGACGACACGACGAGACCGAGAAATAGCTCAACGCGTTCTCGACGTGTCGCTATCTCGAGGTCTGAGCTCATGTGATCGGTGATGGCAACGAATGCTCGCCGTGCTTGAGGAGGGGTCTCGCTCGCCACGTCCCACAAGTTGAACTTGTCCTGCAATTGGCCGATGATGATGATGAATTCGCGTCCTTCGACAGTTTTTATCTGACGCGCGAGTGGGTACGTGACGGCTTGCACCAGCTCATTAAGAGTCACCCTGTCTCCAAAAGAGTCGAGCATCTCTTTTCGATCGGCTTCGACCTGTGCGTTACCTGATTCGAGAATCGCAGCCAAAAGTCCGCCACGTCCGCCGAAGTGATAATGCAGTGCAGACGAGTTCTTTTGACCGGCATCTTCAACAATCTGTTTCAGCGGAGTCTGGTACACGCCGTTGCGTGCAAACAGACGCCGACCAGCGTCAATCAGTTGTTGTCTGGTGTCAGTTGCGTCGCGTGGCATGGACCAAAAGGCGCAACCTTAGATGCGCTGGATGATGGTGCCGGTGCTCACTGCGCCACCGCAGCACATGGTGACGAGGGCGAACTCTTTGTCGGCTCGCTCAAGTTCGTGAAGAGCAGTGGTGATGAGTCGCGCACCTGTGGAACCGACCGGGTGACCGAGTGCGATTGCTCCACCGTTCACGTTCACTTTTGTGGTGAGTTCTTCCTCGGTGATGCCGTAGACCTTTGCCCACGACAACACAACCGATGCGAAAGCTTCATTGATTTCGACGATGTCGATGTCCTTCAAGGTCATTCCAGCCATCTCAAGGACCTTCTTCGTCGAGTCAACTGGTCCGTCCAAGTGGTAGTAGGGATCGCTACCAACGAGGCATTGAGCCACAATTCGTGCGCGAGGTTTCAGACCCTCGGCTTTTGCGCGTGATTCATCCATCCAAAGAACAGCAGCTGCACCATCGCTGATTTGGCTGCTGTTGCCGGCAGTGTGGATGCCGTCGGGAAGGACCGGCTTCAAGTTCGCGAGGTTGTCGAGGGTCGTCTCGCGTAGACCGCCGTCGCGTGCGACAGTCACGCTCTTGCCGTCGGCACCTGGAACGTCGACGGGAATGACTTCCCGTTCGAAACGACCTTCTTCAGTCGCTCGAATGGCTTTCTGCTGCGATACGAATCCGAGGTAGTCCACTTCTTGACGAGTGATGCCACGAAGATTCGCGATGCGCTCCGCCGCGCCAAACTGATCTGGCATGTCCCATGGGAAGGGTTCTGGTCGTGACGAACCATTGATCATCTCGTCGCCGATACGGGGTACGTTTGCACCAAGCCATACCTTGCTCATGTGCTCGACTCCGCACGCGATGCCGCTATCGATTGCACCCGCGGTGATGAGGTTGGCGATCATGTGGTTTGCCTGTTGGGATGAGCCACATTGACAGTCGATGGTCGTCGAAGCGACTTGGTACGGCATGTTCGCGCTCAACCAAGCAGTGCGTGTGACGTTGCTGCCCTGTTCACCGGCTTGCGTGACGCAGCCACCGACGAGCTGACCGACCGAAAGCGGGTCGACGCCTGCACGCTCGAGTACGCCCTGTTGCGCCTTGGCAAGGATGTGCGCTGCATGTGTCTCGGCGAAGAAGCCATTGCGCTTGCCGATGGGAGTACGCCCCGCTTCGATGATGACTGGTGTGCCCATGGTGAATTCCTCCAGTGACTGGCTGCTCATGCAGTAATGCCCGACATTACTAAGACGAAACTCCGACCCATCCCTGGAGAGCCTGAGGCGAGTTCTGGGAATCTCAGACCCTTTCCTGGGGCTGGTTGAGAGCATACGATGTGTTCCACTGGGTCGGCTCGGTTGTCGACCTCGGGGGAGGACAACCATGGGTCTGCGCAGAAATCTCGTCGCGGTTGCGACAGTCGTGGCTGCCGGTGTTTCAGTTTTTGGCGCACCGATTGATGCTGCAGGCGGTGTCACCGTGTCAGGCAAGTTCACTGATTCATCGGTGTCGAAAGTGTTGTTGGTTGCGTCAACCGGCCGCACATTTGCCGCACGTGCATCCGGTGGATCATTCTCGATCGCGGGTGTGCCCGCGAGCGGCGTCAAGAACGCGTCAGTGCACGCAGTCGACTCCTCTGGCAAGTATCTCGGCCCAGTCGTATTGAAGGTCGCAAAAGAAGTGAGTCGCAACAAGGCGACCGGAAAGTACAAGTCGATAGTCGGTTTGAAGGGCGTAACGAAGGGCAAATTGACTCTCGGGAGTATCAAGAATGCGAGCACGGGTTGGTATCGCGCAGGGAGCACTTCAGCAGCTGGAACTGCTGGAACTCGTGCTGCTGACAAGACCGGCAAACCACGTGGTGCGGGCACAGCGGGTCGAAAGGTAATCGTCAAGGGCGCGTCGGTGCACAAGAACGGTGCAAGTTGGGGTGTGGTGCACGCGATGGCTGGAACTACTTGCCCAGACGG
>SXWG01000028.1 GCA_005789925.1 Actinomycetota bacterium
CGTCGCGAGCGCGGAGAAGACCCGCGTTTCGATGAGTTCATAGAAAAGTATGGGGATTTCTTTCCAGAAAAGCCTGAGTCACTCGATGAGTTGCTCGAGATCATGGCGCAGCGCATGCAGGCGATGCAGGCCCTCATGAACTCGATGACGCCGGAACAACGGGCGCAACTGCAGCAACTCTCCGAGCAGTTGCTCGACGACATGGATCTGCAGTTCCAGGTGCAACAACTCGGCCAGCACCTGCAGTCCATGTATCCAGCCCAAGGTTGGAACAAGTCGTATGACTTCGACGGGTCGCAACATATGGACTTGGGTCAGGCTCTTCAGTCCATGCAGCAGATGGGCCAGCTCGACCAACTGGAAAATCTCCTTCGAAATGCCACGAATCCGTCGGCACTGGCAGAAGCCGACCTTGACCGTGTACGAGAGCTTCTCGGAGATGACGCGGCACGTTCTCTCGAGCGTCTGGCCAAGCTCTCGAAGTTGTTGGAAGACGCTGGTCTCATCAACCGCACCGAAGGCCGCCTCGAGCTCACTCCGAAGGGGCTGCGCACCATTGGTAACAACGCTCTGCGTGATCTCTTCACGCGACTAAACAAGGACAAGTTCGGTCAGCACCGCATCACCACCGACGGCAGTGGTCATGAGCGCACATATGACAGCAAGCCGTATGAATTCGGTGATCCATTCAGACTCGATCTACAGCGAACAATCCGCAATGCGCTCTCGCGGCAGGGCAGTGGCACCCCGGTGACGTTGACTCCAGAAGACTTCGAGATCGAACGCACCGAACACAGCACCCGTTCCTCGACGGTGCTCATGCTCGACTTGTCGATGTCCATGCCGATGCGAGGCAATTTCGTGCCAGCCAAGAAGGTCGCAATGGCCCTGCATTCATTGATCAGCTCGCAATTCCCTCGCGATTATCTTGGGCTCGTCGGTTTCAGTGAGACGGCTCATATCTTGCGTCATGAACAGCTTCCCGAGGTCAGTTGGGACCTCGCGTACGGAACGAACATGCAACATGGCTTCCGACTTGCGCGCCAAGTGCTCGCGCGTCAGACCGGCAGCAAGCAGATCATCATGATCACCGACGGAGAGCCGACTGCGCACATCACATCGTCAGGCGACGTCTATTTCAATTACCCACCGACTCGTGACACTGTGGAAGCCACCATGAAGGAAGTCATGCGTTGCACGAAAGAGGACATACGTATCAATTCGTTCGTGCTCGATGTGACAGGTGCATTGAGGGCATTCATCGAGCAGTTGACCCGTGTGAATCGTGGGAGAGCGTTCTTTACGACACCGGAGAATCTGGGTGATTTTGTGCTGGTCGACTTCCTCGACAGCAAGCGGCACACCTCGCGAGCCGGCAGCAGACGCTGACTGTCTAGGCGAACACACGTTCGCCAAATACTTGCCACTTGCAACCTCGTGAACTTTTTGTCAGAATCACAGCGTTGTAATTACAGTGGTTAGTTGACATAGGTGCGAAGTGGCTGTCCTCCCGGGCTGTTTTTTCACAAGCGTCGCTCAGCCAAGAGCCCTGTGGGGAGGACACAACAACATGATCGATTCACACAACGATGACCTGAGCCTTGAAAGAAGTTGGCAAGATTCCGCCAACTGCCTGGGGGTCGATCCCGACTTGTTCTTCCCCGAGCGCGGTGCATCGACGCGCGAAGCAAAAGAAGTGTGTCGCGGCTGTGTCGTGCGTGCGGATTGTCTCGAATACGCGCTTGCCAACGGTGAGAAGTTCGGTATCTGGGGCGGTCTCAGTGAGCGCGAGCGCCGACGTCTGCGTCGTCAACGCGCGCAGGCGAATCGTCGCACCGGCACCGACTAAGACAATCGTCGAGCTCGTTCAGCGAGCCGAAACTCAATCGTCGTCGCTGGCGACACGTCCAACTCTTCCCATCGCGTCTGCGGTATCGCATCGAGCACCCATTGTGGAATGAGCCCGACGAGCTCTGCGCCCTCGACTGAGGCGTGTTCCCGCACTGCTTCGAATGCCTGCAAGGGGCCAGTCACCGTTGGCTCAATGAGGTTCATGCTCACTTGCACACGGTCGCCGACCTGAAGGCCAAGTGCTCGTAGCGATGGTTTTCGGATGACAGCAGCTATGCGACGAACTGTCGCAACGTCGCTGTCACGAAGCCACACGTTGTAGGCCACGAGCACCGAGCGAACTCCGACGCACATTGCCCCTGCTCGCTGATGGGGAGCGAGCGGACCCATGTCTGGTGAAAGGTCAACAAACGCACGCTTGCGGATGTCGGGCAGCGTCTTCTCGGTTCCGTACAAGAACACCGGTATCGACAACTCGGATGACCCCCAGGATGCGAAACGATCACGGGCACTGAGGGCGTCATCCCAGGAACTGTCGCCGAGTGGGACGAAGGGCACGACATCAACGATGCCGAGGCGGGGGTGAGCACCCTCGTGGCGGGTGATGTCGAGGAGCTCCACGGCTCTCTGAGCCAAGGTGCGCGGTGCTTCTTCGCCGATCAGTGTGAAGACACTGCGGTTGTGGTGAGCGTCGGTGTGAACGTCAAGAAGGTCGTCGGCGACAGTCGTCGCCAATTCGTCGACGATGCGACGGTCGCGCCCTTCACTGATGTTGACGACGCATTCGAGCACCCGAGTTTTGTAGCAAATAAATGGGGGTGAGTTTCGCCTCCCGAGCAAAACTCACCCCCATCATTGAAGGCCTATCGGTTCGCGAGGGGTCACGAACCGATGATTCCTCCGTTCTTACGGGTGATCACGATGGTGCAGTCACGCGGCACTGGCCCTCCTGCCCCTGTGAAAGCCTCAGGGAAATTCGTGACAGCGGGATCTCCATCACCCGGGTGTTGAAGGTTGACGAACATTGTTCGTCGGTCTGGCGTGACGGTCACTCCAGTGACCTCGCAACCCTTCACGCCCGTGAAAAGGCGCTTGAACTCGCGACCAACGGCAGTGGCTACGAGCATC
>SXWG01000029.1 GCA_005789925.1 Actinomycetota bacterium
ATTTCCACCACGAATGACCACGTCGTACATGGTCTGTAGTCTCGCCCACTTCCCAGGTGACCGCAAAGCCCCGCGACGTCAGGCGATGACGGACAGCAGATCGTGGCTCGTGTTGTTCAGCGACAACGGCCCTGATTCGGTGGCCACGACGATGTCTTCGAGACGCATGCCCCAACGACCTGGCACATAGATGCCAGGTTCAACGCTGTAGGCATGACCGGCCTCGAGCAATGTCGTGTTTCCCTGCACGATGTACGGGTCTTCGTGTTCTTCCATACCGATGCCGTGACCGGTGCGATGCACGAAGAACTCGCCGTAACCGGCGGCATCGATCACTTCGCGTGTTCTTGCGTCGACTGACTCACACGAGACACCGATGCGACCCGCAGCGACTCCGGCGGCCTGAGCGCGTTGCAACGCCTCGTACGCCTCGGCGATGTCGGGTGGCACATCGCCGAGGTGCACACAACGCGTGATGTCGCTGCAGTATCCGGCCATCGTGCCTCCAAAGTCGCACAACACGATCTCACCTTCGCGAATGACGCGCGGTCCGGCGTGGTGATGCGGACTGGCCGCGTTTTCTCCCGCTGCGACAATCGCGAAATTCACTTTGTCGTGTCCTTCAGCAATGATGCGTGCTGACAACTCTGCGGACACCTGCGCTTCAGTTCGTCCGATGAGCGGAATGTCGCCTGCATGCAACTGAGCAGCGATGCGGTCGACGGCGGTACTCGCACGCTGCAACGCGGCAATTTCTGCCGCATCTTTGACTCGACGCAACGGACCCACGATGTCGACTGCACGCACATATCGGGCACGCGGGAGGTGGGCAAGCAACTCGACAAGGAATCTCGCCCACATCTGATCACCGACGGCGATGGTGTTCGCCGACCCGATGAGACGACTCGCGATCGCGACCGGGTCGTCGGTCTCGTTCCACGGCACCAGCGTGAAGACGCTCGGCATGTCGACGACGCGTGGTGCCTCGAGGCGAGGGATGAGCATCGAGGCCATTGCGTCACGCGGCACGACCAACAAAGTGAGCCGCTCAAGCGGCATTGCTTGGTAGCCGGTGAGATACGGCAAATCGTGACCGACGGAGAGAATCAACGTGTCGACGTTCTTCTCCGACATCAGTTGCCGAACACGGGCAAGTCGCGACTTGAAGACCGCTGGGTCATGAGTGATGTTCATCGTGCTCCGATCGTGACTGCGACAGGTGCCGCATGTGCTGCTGCATCTTTGGCGTGATAACTCGACCGTGTCAAAGGACTCGCCTCGACATGGCTGATGCCGAGATCTTCTCCGGCCCGCTTGTACATGTCGAATGTGTCTGGGTGCACCCAGCGAGACACAGGCAGGTGATGTGACGTCGGTCGGAGATACTGACCGATCGTCACGATGTCGACCCCGACCGCGGCAAGGTCACGCAAGGTGTCGATCACTTCGGCGTCGGTCTCGCCCATGCCCACGATGAGACCTGACTTCGTCGTGAGACCCGCCGCCTTCGCCCGCGCCAACACCGACAAGCTGCGTGCATAACCAGCTGACGGGCGAACGGCACGTTGAAGGCATGCGACTGTCTCGATGTTGTGGTTCAAAATGTCTGGTCGCTCATCCAACAGCACATCCAACGAACGCGTGCCGCGAACATCAGAGATGAGCGTCTCGACCTGAATCGTGGGGTCGACCGCACGAATCGCCCGGACACAGTCCGTGACATGCCCCATACCGCCATCATCAAGGTCGTCGCGAGCCACCATCGTCAGCACCACATACGACAAGCCCATGCGTCGAACCGCGTCGGCCACACGACGCGGTTCGTCGATGTCTGGTTCGGTCGGTTTGCGTGTGTCGACCAGACAAAAGCCGCATGCCCGCGTGCAACGCTCACCAAGCACCATGAACGTCGCTGTTCCGTCATTCCAACATTCGGACAGATTTGGACATCCGGCTTCTTCGCACACCGTCACGAGCTGAAGATCACGAAGGGTTCGCTTCAATGACATCACCGTCTCACCATGATTCACATGTGGACGAATCCAATCGGGCTTTCGCTCAGACAACTCGATCGCATCAGTGACCCCCGCACGCGCGAGACGACTCATCAAGCGGACCGGCTCGCCTGCGCCCTCTCCTCGCGAGAACGCCGACAAATCGTCGGGCGTGTGTCGCCATGCGACATCGGCGCGACGCATCGCGCCGCCACCCCAACGTTTCGCCGCGTGAACGACGAGTGCATCGACCACGGCTTGCATGTCGACATCGATGCCTTCCTCCGCGATCGAGGTCACGGGAAACTCTGCGATTCCGCACGGAACGATGTGATCGCGCATGAATGTGAGATCAGTCGTCACGTTGAGTGCGAATCCGTGCATCGACCGTCGACGACCGACGCGCACACCGATTGCTGCGATCTTTCGTGCGCGTTCTGTTCCCGCATCGAGCCACACACCTGGATAGCCCTGCTGTCGACCCGCATTGTCGAGACCAAGATCACGCAAAGTGTCGATCAACACCTGTTCGACCGAACACACATATGCCACCGAATCTGCCGGACCGTTTGGTCCCTTCGGTGCGAGAGTGAGCAACGGATATCCGACCAGTTGTCCCGGCCCGTGATACGTGATGTCTCCCCCACGATTCACTGCGACAAAGTCGGCGCCCACCTCACTTGGCACACACTTCAAGTTGGCCGACAAATCTGCAGATGGCCCGTAGGTGAAGACATGCGGGTGCTCGAGCAACAACAGATGGTGTGAACGCCCTACACGAAACATCGCTTCTTGAATAGCGAGCGCCTCGCCGTAGGACACTCGACCGAGCCATCGCACGTCGAGTGCCGGCCATTGATGCACGGCATCGGTTGCCATGGCGGACACCTCTAGAGCTCCGACGACCAGTCCCGGGTTTCGAGAATGCTCTTCACGCGTGCGAGGAAATTCGCCGCATACGCGCCGTCGAATGCGCGGTGGTCCCAAGACATCGCCAAGTTCCCGACCGGATGTATGGCGATGCTCTCTCCGGCAGACGTTGAAACGACGACAGGCTTCTTGACGACGGCGTCGGTCGACAAGATGGCCACTTGAGGCTGGTTGATGATTGGCATCGTGAGCACAGAGCCGGCCGAACCGTTGTTCGTGATGGTGAACGTGCCACCTTGGATTTCTGTCGGTGACAACTTCTTCGAACGAGCGCGATTCGCCAGGTCGCTGACCTCGCGTGCGATCGCACGAAGACGCTTACCACCTGCGTCGCGGACCATCGGAACGATGAGACCCTGGTAGTCGAGGTCGACTGCGATTCCGAGATCGATGTATCGATGGACGATGAGGGAGTCACCCGCAAACGATGCGTTCATGTGGGGATACTCGGCCAACGCGTCGACGACCGCACGACCGATGAACGGCAGATACGTGAGACTGAAACCTTCGTTCGTCTTGAACTCGTCTTTCACTTTCATACGCACGACGTCGACATTGGCGTAATCAACCTCGACAACACTGAATGCGTGAGGGCTCACACCCTTGCTCATGACCATGTGCGAGCCAGTGAGTTGACGGATCTTGGAGAGTGCGACGACTTCGTCACGAGCACCTGGCACCACTTTGATGGGCGCCGCGGCAGTGGTGGCAACACCGGTAACCGGAGACGCGGGTGCCGATGCTGGAGCAGCCGATGGTGCCGATGTCGAAGGAGCAGCCGGTGCAGCCGTTACAGGTGATGCGCTGCCTCGCTTGTCGATGGCATCGAGCACATCGTCACGCGTGATGCGTCCGTTCGGGCCGGTGCCGACAATCGTGTTTGGATCAAGCCCATTGTCGTTAACCAGTTTTCGAACCACCGGCGACAACAACTTGCTACTCGATGTCGCAGGTGATGCAGCGACCGGTGCAGGTGATGCCAACGACGGCGCAGGAGTTGGCGCCAGAGCAGGTGCAGGTGCTGGTGCTGCAACTGGCGGCGCAGGTGCGGGCGTCGGAGCAGGCGTCGGTTCAGGTGCAGCGGCGGGTGCAGGTGCTGGTGCTGGTGCTGAGCCCGCGGCACCGACGACTGCGATGATGGTTCCGACAGGCACCGTGTCACCTTCTGGCACGCGAATTTCAGAGAGCACACCCGCGACCGGCGAGGGAACTTCAGTGTCGACTTTGTCTGTCGACACCTCGAACAATGGCTCGTCAGCAGCGACGTTGTCACCGATTTTTTTGAACCAACGTGTGATTGTTCCTTCGGTGACTGTTTCACCCAACTGTGGGAGGGTCACATCTGCCATTGCTGTCTCGTCTTCCTGGATTCTCTGTGCGTTTGTTCCGTGTGTGGGTCAGCGTGCCTAGGCGTTGATCGAGCGCCCGGTGAGCGCCATCACAGTCTCGCCGAAAAGTTCAGACAAACTTGGATGGGGCTGCAGGAACGCGGCAATTTCGTCGACCGTGGCCTCCCAGTTCACCGCCAGGTATCCGCCGGACCACTGTTCTGTCACCCATGGCCCGACCATGTGCACACCCAATACCTGACCAGCAGACCCGTCTGGGTTCTTCTTCGCCACGACTTTCACGAGGCCGTCCACTTCACCGAGGATTTGAGCCCGACTGTTGGCGCGGAACTGATGTTTTGACACAAGGACGTCGATTCCGGCCACCTTCGATGCATCTTCGCCTGGTCCGGCCCACGCCACTTCAGGGTGGCAGTAGATGGCCCACGGCACTCGGTCGTATGCGACTGGCAACACGTCTTCACCAAGGATTTGTTTCACGGCGACGATGGCCTCTGCGTATGCGACATGTGCGAGCTGCGGAGTGTTGATGAGGTCACCGATCGCCCACACGCCGGCTTCGCCGGTGCGACACCAATCGTCGACTTCGACGAACCCACGCTCGGTGACTTTGACACCTGTTCCTGAGAGACCGAGTTCATCGGCGTACGGACGGCGACCGACCGACACGACAACCACATCGACGTCGACGCTCGAACCGTCACTCAATTGGACAGCCGTGCCGCCACTCGAGTTCGGCACATGTCCGGTGACGTTGACGCCTGTCTTGATGTCGATCTTCTTCTTTTGAAAACTGCGCACGACGACGTTGGCGACATCAGCATCAAGCCCAGGGAGAATTTTCGGTAGTCCTTCGAGGATCGTGACCTGAGCTCCGAGGTCGGCGAATGTCGATGCGAACTCGCATCCGATGGCGCCGCCACCGATGACGGCGATTCGTGCAGGAATTCTGTCGAGCATCAACACTTCGTCAGAGGTCATGATTGGGCCACCGACATCGAAACCTGGAATGGTTCGGGGGACGCTTCCGCTCGCAAGAATGATGTTGCGACCACGCACAGCTGTAGTGCTTCCATCTGCAGCTCTCACCGTGACGGTGTGGTCTGCAGACAACGAGCCAGAGCCAAGCATGTAACTGACTTTCTTCGCCTTGGTGAGACCGGTGAGTCCTTTGACAAGACCGTCGACAATTTTCTGCTTGCGCGCCTGCGCGACTGCGAAGTCGGTGGACCCGATGGTCGCGTCGATTCCGAAATCTTTCGCGTTTTCAACATGTCGACGAACTGCAGCAGTTTCGAGAAATGCCTTCGCCGGGATGCAACCTCGATTCAGACAAGTTCCACCGATGGTGTCCTTCTCGATAAGTGCCACCGACACACCTGCTGAAGCTGCGTAGAACGCGGCGGCATACCCACCTGGGCCACCTCCGATGACAACAAGGTCGAACTGTTCGGCCACTGGTGACACCTCCGTTGGCTCGGGCCTACGCGTTGTTGCGTATGTGCTGCCTGTGAGCAGCCGAAGCCGCTGTCAGGGCAAGCTCAACCGTACAGGCTGGGTCTATGCCGACCACTGAAATTGCTGGCCAGCGCGTAGATACGCCACCACTGGTGATGACTCGACGCGCACGAATGCGATGGTGCACGAGATTGGCTCAGAGCGTGTCACAGTGCCACACGACACACCGACTTCGTCAGGAAGTGCGATGGGCTCTGCCACTTGTCCGTCTGCGAGTAGTCGCCAACCCTCCTGCGCATCGGCGCCGTCGACTCCGACCATGGTGACCGAGACGAGTAACGCATCGTCGGCGTCGATGATGTCTGTCACTGACACCGTCATGTCTCCCAACGTAGCTTTTGTGCCGAGTGTCAGCACCTGCACCCCAGACTCGTCGGAGGACACCTGAAAAAGCTTGACGCCACCGGCGATCATGATGGCGATTCCGCAGAGAAGCGCGGTGAGTATGAGTTTGCGGGTGCTCATCGGCCGTCATCATACGGTCAGGGTCTTTTGAGTCCCATTGCACACGACCTCAGAAGCAGACCTAGCCTCAATGCCATGAAAGTTCTCATCACTGGCGCATCTGGTCTCATCGGGTCTGCGCTGAGCGCACATCTCTCGTCACATGGCCACACGGTCCTGCACGCCGTTCGCGGCGACAACGCGAGTTCGTCGCCGAATGGCGTGCGTTGGAACCCGGTCGCTGGATCCATCGAATCCGACAAGTTGGTCGGCATTGGCGCCGTCGTGCACCTCGCCGGCGCCGGCATTGGCGACAAACGGTGGACCCCTGACTACAAGCGCGAGATTCTCGAGAGCCGCACCAAGGGAACGTCGCTCATCGCATCGACGATCGCACAATTGCCGACCAAACCGTCGGTCTTCCTCAGCGGTTCTGCCATCGGTATCTACGGCGCGACCGGCGATGAACAACTCACCGAGAGCAGTCCACATGGCACCGGGTTTCTTGCTGATGTCTGCGAGCAATGGGAAGCAGCGGCATCACCGGCAGTGAGTACCGGAATTCGCACCGTCTACTTACGCACTGGCATCGTGCTCTCGAGCAA
>SXWG01000030.1 GCA_005789925.1 Actinomycetota bacterium
AGAGATCTGTGTGCTTCCACACATAGTTACACCGCACCACTGAACGTGGCTTTTCGTAAACAACTGCGGTGCGCACTTCTTTCACCCGGCCACGGAAGAATTCCTCAACCGTTTTCAGCGTGTGTCCGGTGTCGGCTACGTCATCGACCACCAAGATGCGTGCAAATCGAAGCTCGACCAAGTCAGGCACGGGCGGGAGAATCATCGGGACCGGAAGCCGCTCATCGACCCCGGTGTAGAACTCAACATTCATCGTGTAGAGGTTCTTGACGGCCAAGGCGTATCCGAGTGCTCCTGCGGGGAGCAGGCCCCCGCGCGCGATGGCCAGAATCAGGTCTGGCTCGAAGCCCGAGTCCGCGATCTGCTGGGCGAGCTCACGACTCGCCGTCCCGAACAATTCCCACGTCATGATTTCGCGCTCAGTCACCTGTGGGAAATTAGTGCCTCGACATCTCCGGCGACGCTTCTTCGGACAGAAAGTCAATTTGTCGCTTCGCTCGCCTACCCCCGAGGAAGTGACTAGTCTCTCGGGCAGTTGGTCGTCTGGGCGGAACTTTGTGTCCCCTCAGAAAGGTCACATCAACTAAGGGGGACCCATGAGACACCGCACCAAGCGTGCGCGGGCTGCATCGACAGTCGGCACATTCGTCATTGCATTTTCGCTTATCGCCACTGCGTGTGGCGGCGGCGACAGTGAGCCATCTGATTCAGGGGGTTCTGACACCACGTCGGCACCTGCAGAAGATGTCACTCCGGTCCCCGGCGGATCGCTCATCATCGCGGGAGAAGCGGAGGTGTCGAACCCGTGGACACCCGCAGCCATTCAGTGCGATTCGTTCTGTCAGATGCGGGCACGCGCGTTTTATGATCCCATCGCTGTCGTTGGTGAAGACAAAGAAGTGCACCCATGGCTTGCCGAGAGCATCACGGCAAATGCCGACAGCACTGTCTTCACCATCAAGGTTCGCGCCGGTGTTTCGTTCACCGATGGCACCCCGGTCGATGGTGCTGCGCTCATGTACAACCTGAATGCCACGAGTGGCGGTCTTCTCATCAAGCCGGCGACAAAGGATCTTGCTCGCAATGAAGACGGCACCCTCGTCATGGAAAAGGTCGATGACATGACCTTCACTCTCGCCACGGGCAAGGGTGGTGACGCGGCTTTGCCGGTCTCATGGCCGACATTCCCATACATTCTTACAACCCAGTTCGGACTTGTCGCATCGCCAAAGTGGCTCGAAGACGTGAAGGCCGGAACTGCAAAGCCCGACCAGCCAATCGGCTCTGGACCGTTCACATTCGTCAGCTATGCGCCTGGCGACAAGATGGTGGTGAAGAAGAACCCGACGTATTGGGTGAAGGACAAGGACGGCGTTCAGCTGCCATATCTCGACCAGATTGAATTCCGCGTCATCACTGACTCGAAGGTTCGTCAGGCCGCACTGGAGAGTGGCGAGGTTGACCTGATCGCCACTTCGGACTCAAATGCCATCAAGCCGCTCTCGGAAAACAGCAACTTTGTCTGGACGAAGCAAGAGGAATACGGCGAAGTCAACTACTTGCTCATCAACGTCGCCAAGAAGGGTCCGCTACAAGACCGCAACGTGCGTTGCGCACTTGGCATGGCCGTCGACAAGGTCGCACTCATTGCTGCGACTGGCGCTGGCTTCCTTGAGCCAGCCGGAGGCATGATGTCACCCGGTCAAGAGGGTTACCTCGAAGACAACGGCGGCCCACAATTCGACGTCGAATCTGCAAAGCAGATGATCGCGGACTACGAAGCTGCGAACAGTGACGTCAAAGTCGTCTACTCGACGACCACAAGCGCCACGAACTTGCTCACCGCACAGTACCTGCAAACCGCATGGTCAGCGATCGGAGTCGACACTGAAGTCATTCAGATTGAGCAATCCAAACTCATCTCGAATGCACTCACCGGTGCAGATGACTTTGAAGCGTTCGGTTGGCGTAACCACGCGGGCATTTTCGTTGACCAGCAGAACTTCTGGTGGAACGGAAATGGTGCGAACCCGCCAGGTCAGTTGGCTCTCAACTTCGGTCGCCTGAGTGATCCGGTCATCGACGACCTGCTCGCCAAGGCCCGCTCTGAGGCCGACCCGGAAGTTCGTCGCGGATATGCAGAGGACATCAACCGTCAGTTCGGCAAAGAGTGCTGGACTTTGCCCAACTCGTACGCGAAGTGGGCCGTCTTCTCAAAGCCTGAAGTGAAGGGCATCGGCAATACTCCGACGCCTGACGGCACCTCCACCGCACGCGATGGTGCCGGATTCCCCGGCCAGGTGTACACCCACGCACTCTTCAAAACAGCGGGCTGACACGCCTGATCTTTTGATTCGGGGGAACCATCCAAGTCGGCTGGTTCCCCCGAAAAAGACATATCCACCAAGAGGACCCCGGGGAGGCTCGCACGGTGCGTTACGCACTCCAAAGACTTGGGCAATTCATCCTGGTCTTTCTCGTCGTGACGTTCCTCGTCATGGTCATCACTCGTGTCGGATCGAAGGACCCGGCGCGTGATTTGGCCGGAGGTCTCGTCGTCCAAGAGCAGGTCGACGAAGTCCGCGACCTCTACCGACTCGACGAGCCGTTTGTGGTGCAGTACGGACACTGGCTGAAGAACCTCGTCACGCTCGATTTCGGTTATTCCTACGCCCAGAACCAATCCGTCAACGACATGATGAAGCAACGCCTATTGCCGTCTTTGTTCATCGGTTTGTGGGCCATGTTCATCGGGCTATTACTCGCTGTGCCAACAGCCATCTACTCGGCCTACCGAAGAGACGGACTCTTCGACAAGGCGATGTCGACGACGTCGTTCGCCTTCTTGTCGATGCCGCCGATTGTTATCGCAGTTCTTTTGTCATTTTTCATCGGAGTCAAACTTGGATGGTTTCCTGTCGACTCCAACTACGTCGCGTTGTGGGACAGCCCGTGGGGTCACTTCAAGAACTTCATTCTTCCGAGCTTCACTCTCGGTCTTGGTCTCTCCGCCGTCTGGGCACGACTTCTCCGTGCGGACCTCATCAACACTTTGCAGAGTGACTTCATTATGTTGGCACGAGCCAAAGGAATGTCACCACGACGAATCTTATGGGTGCATGCACTACGTGCATCGGCGCTCTCTCTCATCACGAGTATCGCGATTCAGATGGGTGGCCTCATCGGAGGCGCAGTCGTTGCAGAGCAGTTCTTCGCCATGCCAGGCATCGGTGACCGGCTCGTGTTCGCCATCCAGCAGAACGATCTGCTCGTTGTTCAAGCCATCACCGCGCTCCTTGCCATCGTCGTGGTCGCCGTGAACCTTCTCGTCGACCTCTTTTATGCGGTCATCGACCCCCGAATACGCCACGCGAGGGCCGTCAAATGAGCGAACAGAAAAAGAAACGTGAAGTGTCGACGATTCTTGCGGCGACCTGGCTGATCTTGTTGACCATCCTTGCCTTCACCGCTGATTATCTGCCCTTCATCCGGGGTTACGCGCAGTCCTCCCCTGACGGGATCGCGTTAGGCAAAGGCCCGTTCACATCGTTTCTTTTCGGAAGTGATCAACTC
>SXWG01000031.1 GCA_005789925.1 Actinomycetota bacterium
GTGCCCGGAACGCCACGGTCGGGCGTGGTGGTGGCGAGCACCAATGCATCAATGGAGGACGGTTCGACTCCGGCCATCTGCAGCGCACGGCGACCACTTTGTGTCGACAACTCGACATTCGATCCACCGATATGGCGGCGCTCGATGCCTGTTCGTTCACGAATCCATTCGTCGGATGTGTCCATCTTCTGCTCGAGGTCGTGATTTGTGACGACGTCGAGGCCCAACGCAGTGCCCCAGCCGATGAAGCAGGCTCCGGGAGTGTGAGAGGGAATGCGTGGCATGGTCGCGAATCGTCCTACTCAGCGCGCAGCCAGGCGATGGGTTGACGCGACGTCACGCGCTCTCCCTCAAGTGCGGTGAACGATTGAAGTTGACCATCGAACGGGGAGCGTACGTCGTGGTCGCCGACCTGACCGATGACCTGGCCGACAGCGATCATCGATCCGGAGAGGAGGCTTGCGATGGGAGTGAAGACTCCGGCAGCAGGGCTGACAATCAGACGTTCATGTGCAAAGAGGTGTTCGCCTTCGTGTGGCGTGGCGACGATGGGTGTCGAGTTGTTGATCCATTCGAGGAACTTGTCGAGATCTTCGGGTGTCGCGACGCTGATCGTGCGCGCACTGTCAACCGTGCGCTTCGCCATCCCGGTCAGCACTCCACCAGGTCCCAATTCGGCAAACGACGTGACTCCCATCTCGGACATGGTGAGAAGGCAGTGTTTCCAGCGAACGGGACTTGACAACTGGGCGGACAGCAGCGATGCCCACTCGGCACCTTTGTCGTGCCCGAGTGCGTCGACATTGCTGATGACGGGAACCTCGGTGTCACGCGGTGAGGCGTCAGCGATCGCCGCCCGCAGCCTTTCTCGGGCTGCAGTCATGAACGGAGTATGGAACGCTCCGCTCACTTGAAGTGGCATGACTTTCTTTGCGCCTAGTTCTTTGGCGTGTTGTGACGCTGCGGCGACACCAGCGGGACTACCAGCGATGACGACTTGACCCGGTGCATTGAAGTTCGCAACCCATACGTCGGCGTCGGCACGACGACACGCGATCTCGACGTGGTCGTCGTCGAGGCCGAGAACAGCCGACATCGTTCCTGGTGACGCCATTCCGGCTTCATGCATGGCGTCTGCGCGTTCCACCACGAGTCGAACGCCATCATCGAATGCCAGGGCACCAGTGGCCGTGAGGGCTGTGTATTCGCCGAGGCTGTGCCCCGCGCACGTATTTGGTTCGATGCCGAGCCGCTCAACTGCGTCAAGCACCATGAGACTCGACACGAACGTGGTCAGCTGGGCATTGCGTGTGTCTTTCAGCTCTTCGGCGTCCGCATCGAGCAACAGGCGAGCCACGTCACGACCTGCGACGTCTGACGCTTCTTCGACCAGTTCCCAGCTCTCATGGTCGTGCCATGGTCGGCCCATGCCCGGGCGCTGTGAACCTTGACCTGGAAAGGTGAAGGCGAGCATGGACAGCAACCCTAGACCTTGACCCTTGGGGGCTGTGCGCTACCGAGGGGTAGTGGGCCCGTGGCGATACGCTCTTTCGCCCTGGCCCGAGTGGCGGAATGGCAGACGCGACGGATTCAAAATCCGTTGTTCGAAAGGGCGTGTGGGTTCAAGTCCCACCTCGGGCACCCAGGCTCTCCGTACACTTCTCCGAATGGGAACGCGACTCGTTGAACGGAGACTGCATGCTGCGAGTCGTCGCTTGTCTGAATTGCGTGAGGAACTGCGAATAGTTGACGACCAATTGAGCCATCTCGAAGCCGAGGCCGAAGAATTGGAAGTGCGAGCACTCGTCTCTGAGACTCCATCTGCGACCTTCGAATACCGCGATGCAAAGGCGCACGCCGACGCCATGCGAAAGCATCGCCACCACATCGTCACCTCGATCACCGAACTTGAGCATCGTCTCGACGACTTGCTCGATCGATTGACGGTCAACTCGGCAGAATCGTCGTCACCCGGACAGGCGTGGTCATGACATTCAGAGTCGTTGTCGCGGAGGATGAGGCAATCATCCGGCTTGATCTGAAAGAAACTCTTGAAGAAGAGGGTTACTCCGTCGTCGGTGAGACTGGCAGGGGTGACAAGGCGGTCGAGCTGGTGCGCGAATTGCGACCCGACCTCGCCATCTTGGACATCAAGATGCCGGGCATCGACGGTCTCGAGGCTGCTCGCGCAATCACAAAAGACCGTCTGTGTGCGGTGCTCATCCTCACCGCTTTCAGTCAACGTGAGATCATCGAAGAAGCTCGCGATGCAGGTGCGCTCGCATATCTCGTGAAGCCATTCCAGAAAAGTGATCTCATCCCAGCCATCGAGGTGGCTGTAGGCCGTTTCAAAGAACTCATGGCACTGAACGGAGAGGTCGACGCACTCGAAGAACAGCTGGAGGCGCGAAAGATCATCGATCGCGCCAAGGGCGTGCTGATCGACACCCACGGACTGAGCGAGTCTGACGCATTCGGTTTCATCCAGAGAGCCGCGATGAACCATCGGTCAACCATGAAGGCCGTCGCGGAACGAATTCTCAGCGGCGAAGTACGACCGTAGTCGTCAGTTTTCGGGTCAGCGTCGCCCTGAACGAGCGTGGGAGAATGGCCGCGCATGCAGATCCTCGCCCTTGACGGTAACTCACTCACATACCGCGCATTTTTTGCGCTGCCCGAGGACATGGCCACGGCGGGTGGACAGGCGACCAACGCGGTGTACGGATTCACAACGATGTTGATGTCGCTCGTTAAGGAGCACAAGCCAGATGGGGTGGTCGTCGCGTTCGACCGACCAGAGCCGACATTTCGTCATGAGGCCATTCCTGAGTACAAAGCTCAACGTGAGAAAGCACCAGAGACATTGCGACAGCAGATGGGTCTCGTGCGGGAGTTGCTCGATGTTCTCCGGATCACATGGATCGAGGCCCCCGGCTTCGAAGGCGACGACGTCATTGCGACCATCACGGAACGTGCCGAAAAACAGGGTGTCGATGTCATCGTCGTCACTGGTGACCGAGACACCTATCAACTGGTGAAGGACCCGCACGTCCGGGTGTTGTACAACAAACGAGGTGTCAGCGATTACGCGCTGTACGACGAAGCGGGCATCTTCGAGCGCACAGGGGTCACTACACAGCAGTACCCCGAATATGCCGCATTGCGCGGAGATGCGAGCGACAACTTGGACGGCATTCCAGGCGTCGGCGAGAAGACAGCCGCGAAGCTGATCGCCCAATATGGGACTGTCGATGCGGCGGTCAGTCACGCAGCAGAACAGACTCCGAAAATACGCGGTGGTCTCGAAGAGCACGGTGCACGCGTGTCTCGCAACGCACGGATAATGTATCTCCGACGTGACGTCCCGATCGATGTCGACCTTCAGGCGTTGCAACCTTCGCCTGATCTTGGGGCGACAAAGCGCCTTTTTGAGTTTCTTGAGTTCAAGAACATGTACAAGCGCGTCACTGATGTCGTCGATCAACTCGGCTGGTCCGTATGCGGCGATGTCGCGGCTGAGGAAACGGTCGCATCGATCTCGGCCACGCGCACCGATGCCCAGATTCGTCACCTGGCGGATGTGAAAGAGATCGTCGCGACACTGAACAAGTTGGAGACGGTGTCATTTGCTGCGCGATGGGCCGGACGCCCAGGCGCCTCCGAGCTCATCGGTGTCGCGGTGCTACTGAGCGCCGAGTCTGCGGAGGTGTTGTGGATTGATGGGGGGCAGCTCTCAGATGAATCGGTGCGGCTCGCCTTGGCATCCGTTCAACAGACGGTGGCGCACGATGCGAAGCCATTGATGCGTTGGATGGAGGAGCACGGAACCCGACTCGACTCGCTCGTGCTCGACACTGCGATCGCGGCCTATCTGTTGAATCCGTCGCTGTCGTCGTATGACTTCGTCGATGTGTGTCGTGCGGAACTTGCACTCGACATAACCGATGCACATGGCGCGACGGGTCAACTTGACTTTGGTGATGGGCCATCTCTTGCCGATTCAGCGGCCAAGGAGGCGTTGGTTGTTGCTCAACTGGCCACCA
>SXWG01000032.1 GCA_005789925.1 Actinomycetota bacterium
CGCCGAGAACGCCGGTGTCAGCGTGGTCACGGTGGCCATGCTCGGGCACAAGGCCGATATCGCGGTCATGGCCACGTCAGCCGACATGCGCCCGTTGAAGTCGCTGCAGACCGCACTGCAACACGCCGGGCTTTCCATCGCCGACTCGTACGTGTCGCTCACTGAAGTGAGCGAATACGCCAAAGGTGTGCCGCAGGAAATGTTGAATGCGCGCCTGTACCCGCAGCTTCCCCCACCAGGGACGAACGCATGGTGTTTCTATCCCATGTCGAAGCGTCGTGAGCCCGAGCAGAACTGGTTCACCCTGCCGTTCGAGAAGCGTTCCGAGCTCATGATGGAACACGGTAAGAGCGGCCGCACATTCGCTGGTCGCGTGGTGCAAGTTGTCACCGGCTCTGCTGGTCTCGACGATTACGAGTGGGGTGTCACGCTTTTTGCCGTGAACCCCGATGACTTGAAAGAAGTCGTGTACACCATGCGATTTGACGAAGCGTCAGCGGTGTACGCCGAATTCGGCCCGTTCTACACCGGCATGGTGACCCCGGTCGAACAACTCGCCCAACAGATTTGACGAGTGGTCATGGCGACCGACCTGGTGTTCTTACGTGATGCGTATCTTCGCGAGTTGGAAGCCACTGTCGTCGAAGTGCGCGACAACGCACTTGTGCTTGACCGCACGATTTTCTACCCGACAGGTGGTGGTCAACCACATGACACCGGGATCATCGACGGCCAACTGGTGGTCGATGTGCGCAAAGACGGCGACGTGGTGGTGCACACACTCATCGACGGCGCGGCAGTCCCTGCCGTTGGTTCCACGGTGCAATGCCATGTCGATTGGGAGCGTCGCCACAAGTTGATGCGTACTCATACGGCGATGCACGTGTTGTGTGGTGTCATCTGGAACGAATGGCACGTACCGGTTACTGGCGGAAATATGGAGCCATTGTCTGCGCGTATGGACTTCGAGTTCAATCCGCTTCCAGATGATTTTGCTGCGCGAGTCGAAGAACTGGTGAACGAGGCAATCGCTCGCGACCATTGCATCGAGGTGTCGTTTCTTCCGCGAGACACAGCGGTGATGGATGAAGACCTCATTCGTACGAAGGTGTCACTCATTCCAGGGTCAGTCAAAGAGATTCGCGTGGTCGACATCGTGGGGCTCGACAAACAAGCCGACGGTGGCACGCACGTGGCGTCCACTCGCGAAGTCGGCACGTTCCGTGTCGCTAAGGTCGAGAACAAAGGAAAGGGGTTTCGCCGTGTCCGAGTCGAACTCACTGATTGACATTTCTCCAGCGCGTCTGCAGAACCTGAAAAAATGGAACTTGGCTCTCACTGTGCTGCACGCAGCGCAAGCCGTGATGATCTTCGTGATGGCGGGCAGTTTCGCTATCACTGTCACCTCGAACTTTCCGGTCGGCCCGCCAGGTACACGCCTCGAGATGCCGTCGTCGTTCTTTGAGCTGGCAATCGGGCCGGCTGTCGCGCTGTTCCTGCTGATGGCGGCAGTCGATCACTTCCTGACCGCCACAGTCATGCGTGATACCTACGAAGCTGACCTGCGTCGGGGTATCAACCGCTTCCGTTGGGTCGAGTATTCGTTCAGCGCCACACTGATGATGTTGCTCATTGGCATGTACTCCGGTGTCACCGACATCACGGCCCTGGTGGCAGTGGTCGGTGCAAACGTGGCGATGATTCTGTTCGGGTGGCTGCAAGAAGCCATCAACCCACCAGGTCGCACGTCGACCAACATGAAGCCATTTTGGTTCGGCACTCTTGCTGGTGTGGCGCCATGGATCGGTATCTGGATCAACGTGGTCGGCGCCGACACTGTTCCGAGCTTCGTGTTCGTGCTTGTCGTGCTTGAGCAGATCTTCTTCTTCAGTTTTGGTCTCAACCAATGGTTGCAATACAAGGGTGTTGGCAAGTGGACCGACTACGTGTACGGCGAGAAGGTGTATTTGGTTCTCAGCCTCGTCGCGAAGTCATACCTTGCTTGGCAGATCTACGGTGGTTCGCTGGCCAACTAGCCGTAGTGTTGGCCCGTCCATGTGGGCACTGAAGGGGAGCGGGTGAACGTGAAGCGGGTCGATCCGCAGCAAGTGGCAAATGAGCGCACGTCGTTGCGTGAGTGGCTCGAATACCACCGTGCGACTCTGTTGATGAAAATCGACGGGCTCTCCGATGCGCAAGCACGGACACGGTCGATTCCAAGTAGCAACTTGTCATTGCTCGGTTTGCTACGTCACATGGTGGTTGTTGAGCGGTACTTGTTCACCTGGGTGATTGGCGGCGTGCAGCCTGAGCCGATCTACATCACGTGGGAAGATGACAACCTTGATTTCAATTTCGATGACACTGCGACACTTACTGAAGCTCTCGAATCGTTCAATGCCGGGCTGGTCACGAGCCACGGATATGAAGTGGTTTGCGAGTCGCTCGACTCGCTCGCTGCGCGCACCGAGGTGCGAGACGGAGCCGATTTTCGCCCCGATCTGCGGTGGGTGATGGTGCACATGATCGAGGAATACGCTCGCCACAACGGCCATGCCGACTTGTTGCGCGAGGCCATCGACGGTGTGACAGGGGACTGACATGCCAGAGCTCTCGGATCTTTTTGCATTCATCGGTGCGACCATCGTGCTCTTGCTCATCCCAGGCCCAGCGATCATCTACATCATCAGTCGGTCACTTGCCGACGGACGCACGGTCGGGTTGTCCGCAGTTGCTGGCCTTGAAGTCGGCGACACCATTCAAGCGTTGTTGGCCGCGTTGGGTCTGAGCGCTGTCATCGCCACGTCGGTGGAATTGTTCGAGCTCGTGAAGTGGGCTGGCGTCATCTACTTGGTGGTCTCAGGTGTGCGCACATTGCTGACGCGTCCAAGTGATCTGAACACCGATACAAGCCACGTCACGAGCGGAATGGCATTTCGACAGGGCATCTTGGTGAATGCCCTGAACCCGAAGACTGCGTTGTTCTTTTTGTCGATCTTTCCTCAGTTCGTTGATACGTCGGCTGACAATGCGAAGGTGCAGGCGCTCGTTCTCGCCGCAGTGTTCGTGGCGTTGGCGACAATCTTCAATGGGTCGTACTCACTGATGGCAAGTGGGCTGCGCTCGGTCCTCTTGCGTGGGCGTTCGTTGTACATCATGCGTCGCTACGTGGCTGGCACGGCGTTTGTGCTGCTCGGTGTCTTCTCTGCGACGACTGCGCGGCCCGTCACTGTGAAGTAATCAGGTGTTGTCACCGCTCTGATTGAGACTGAAGACGGGATATTCGTACCCCTCGTGCGATGACAACCTGAAAGCTGATGGCATTCAACCGCAGTGACGCAGGTCTTGGCTCGTGGCGCATCATCTCGAGTGCCGAGGAACCGGTCACCCGACGCTTGCGTCATCGCTTGCCGTGGCTCGCTCTGGGCCTGGCGGGCGCGATGTTGTCCGCATGGATTGTGAGTTCTGCTGAGGACGAGATAGCGCGCAATGTCGCGCTCGCATTCTTCATGCCAGCCATCGTGTACATGGCAGATGCAGTGGGAACTCAGACTGAGGTGTTGGTGGTTCGGTCACTGTCGGCAGGAATTCCACTTCGCGATTTTTTCTTCAAGGAAGTTCTTGCTGGTGTTTTGATCGGCGTGCTCATCGCTGCGGCGTTCTATCCGTTCTGCTTTGTGCTGTATGACCGGGCAAGCTTGGCGCTCACCGTGAGCCTGGCGTTGTTTGTCAGCTCAGCGATGGCGGGCACGATTGCATTGTTGCTGCCGTGGCTACTCATGAGAACCGGCGCAGATCCTGCATTTGGGTCGGGACCTCTTGCAACGGTCGTGCAAGACCTGCTTTCAATCGTCATTTACCTGGCACTTGCCACCGCCATCATGTGACCAGTTCACACAGATTTAATGGCTTCAGCACGGCTATCGGGATGCGACATCGTTACCTTCAAAGACATGGCCGGAGACCTTCCTGAGTATCCCCAGCGCCTGTTCGAGGTGATCACAACGACTGTGCCGACATGGATCGAGCGCGTCATGCTGCTGGCGTGTGGCGACTCGGACAATTCGACACGTGAGAAGGTGAAGAGTCGTGTCGGAGATGTCCAGCGGGACACGTTGGCCTACGTGACCGAGCAACTGAACGGCCTCCTCGCCACTGACGTCGATGATCAGCGCTCCAATCCACTCGAGGTTCTGCGGTCGAGCACGAAGTATGCAAATGTGGTGTTACGTGATGCACGTGTTTCTCCGGCGGCCCGTGACGAGTTCCAGCAGCGTCTCGATCCCGACGATGAGTTCCTGCTCGGTCCGATGTCATGGATGGATCTCGGAGAGTCTGTGCATGAAGCTGGTATCGGGTGGGGAGCATGGAAAGCGGCGACAGTGCTCACGCGACGTCGTGCTGAAGGAAAGCTCAGCTGATGCGCGCGCGTGAAGACGTCATTGCTGATGTGTCGGTGACTGGTGGTGCGTTCTGCCGCGCGCTGTCTGACGCGACCGATGAGTGGATGCGTGAGTTGTACGCGAGCGCCATCACCTTGGTGAAAGACCGTAAGCGCTCGAACGTGGCGCTTATCGCTGTCGGCGGGTATGGCCGACGTGAGCTCGCACCTTTCAGCGATCTCGACGTGTTGCTCGTGCACAAAGGGGTACGCAACATCGACGACGTCGCCTCCAAGATCTGGTATCCCATCTGGGACGCGGGTCTCAAGCTCGGCCACGCAGTGCGCACACCAAAAGAAACCTTGTCGCTGTGTGCAACTGACCTTGACACCGCGACGGCACTCGTCACTGCTCGCTACATCACTGGTGACTCTTCGCTCGCCGATGAAGTGATTCGTGGTGCACGGGAAGCGTGGAAGAAGCGTGGGCGTCAGTGGCTCGTCCAACTTCACGATCGTGTGAAAGAACGGCATGAGTCTGCTGGTGAAGTGGCGTTTCGATTGGAGCCCGACCTGAAGGAAGGTTCGGGTGGGCTGCGAGATGTACATGCACTGTGGTGGGCTCTGTCTGCCGGCTTGCAGCTGGCGACGGGTGATGTCACCTCGCTTGTCGAAGCACATGAGGTGTTGCTAGGCGTGCGCGTCGAGTTGCACCGCATGGCTGGCAGGGCAGGCGACGTGTTGCGTCTTGAAGATCAGATGTCAGTCGCCAAGGCGATCGGGTTTTCGTCTGACGATGCTCTGATGGCTGCGGTGTCAGCGGCGGGCCGAAAGATCGCATGGGTGGCTGATGAAGCATGGGCACGGCTCGACCCGCCAGACGACGCCCAGTCAGCGCCTCGCTCACTCTCCGCGGGAGTGTTGGTGCGTGACGGCGAAGTGCACGTGGCTGACGATGTCGACCCGTTACACGACGTGACAGTGGTGTTGCGAGTAGCGACTGCAGCCGCACGCGACGGACGACGCATCGCACGTGAGTCACTAAACCGCTTAGGTGAGCGCACGCCACAGTTCCCGAACCCGTGGCCAGCAGGTGCAAGTGACGAGCTGGTGGCGTTGTTGCTCGAGGGTGAGCGCGCCATTCCGGTTCTTGAGGCGCTCGATCAACGCAACTTGTTGGCCAAAGTACTGCCCGAGTGGTCATCGGTTCGCAGTAAGCCACAGCGCAACGCGTACCACCGGTTTACCGTCGATCGCCACCTGTGGCAGGCGTGTGCCAATGCAGCTGCACTCGCAGATCGTGTGAAACGCCCCGACCTGTTGGTGCTCGGTGCGTTGTTCCATGACATCGGCAAGGGATACAACGGTGACCACACCGAAGTAGGAGTGCAGTTGTTCGACGTGGTGGGCAAGCGCATGGGCCTCGCAGATGATGACGTGCGCACGATCCAAACGATGATTGAACATCATTTGTTGCTCGCCGATGTCGCCACGCACCGCGATCTTTCAGATGATGCGACCATCACCTACGTCGCCGAACGAGTGGGCAATGTGACGACACTTGAGTTGCTGCACGCACTCACCGAAGCCGATTCACTGGCAACGGGTCCCTCTGCGTGGAGTGCGTGGAAGTCAGACCTCGTCATCTCGCTCGCGCAACGCGTGTCACATGTTCTCGATGGCGGTGACGTGAGTGAGGTCACGTGGCGTCTTTTCCCTAGTGCCGACGTGTTGCGGCTCATGAGCGAAGGTGACATTTCTGTGACCTTCGGGGAGGGCAGCGTGACCGTGGTGAGTCCAGACCGGCCCGGGACCTTTGCGACCGTCGCTGGTGTGTTGTCGCTCAACGGTCTCGATGTACTCGGAGCCGAGGCGTATTCAGACGATGGTGGTGACATGAGGGCGCCGATGGCCGCATCAGAGTTCCGAGTCGCTGCACCACCATTCTCCGACTTCGATTGGCAAAAAGTTCGAGCTGAAATCATCTCCTCGTTGAACGGCGAATTCCCACTCGAAGCGCGGCTTGCTGAACGCAACAAGTCAGCACGACCACGTCGCGTACTGGCGGCCCGAACACTCGATGTGCCCGTCGTGAAGCTCGACAATTCCGTGTCGTCGAACGCCACGTTTGTCGAGGTCCGCGCTCCAGACTCAGTCGGCATTCTTCATCGAATCACGAAGGCCTTGGCTGACTCTGGCCTCGATATACGTCATGCACGCGTACAGACGCTCGGTAGCGAAGTGGTCGACACGTTTTATGTGAGAAATGCAACTGGTGACAAAGTTGCCATCGATGTGATTGGTGAGCACATTCGTGCTGCTGTGCTGAATGCATTGTCGAATTAGCCAACTAACATCACATTCGTGTCCGAGCCAACGCAGAGCGATTTCACCCGCGATTTGGTGCGCTGGAGCGAGACTTTGGCTGCAATCGCTCGTACCGGCATGGCATTCACTCAGAGCCTCTACGAGAAAGAGCGATATGAAGAGGTCTTGAAAGTCGCCGGAGACATCAAGGCGTCAATGGAAGATGCCATCGAAACGCGTCGCGAACAGGACCATTTCGTGCAGGAATGGATGGAGACAATCGGTGAGGGCATTCCCGGCTACGTCACCCCGAAAATCGCTGTCGGTGCAATCGTCGGGAATGACGCCGGTGAGATTCTCCTCATTCGTCGTCGTGAGACGGGCGTATGGCTGTATCCCACGGGTTGGGCTGATGTCGGCTATTCACCTGTTGAAGTGGCGATGAAAGAAGTGGAAGAAGAAGCCGGCATCATCGCCGAACCGGTGCAACTGCTCGGCGTGGTCGACGGCATGCGCATGGGTTACTCACGCTTCGGTATGTACATGCTGGTGTTTCACTTGCATGCCGTTGGTGGTGAACTTGCTGGCCACCCACTTGAGACGAGTGGCGTCGGTTGGTTCAGTAAAGACGCTCTGCCCGATCCGACTGCTGGGGTGCAGTGGTGGGGCGAGATGGCTTTCAGCGCGATCGCGGGCGATCGTGGTGCTGCGACATTCGATGCACCGCGGCCTGATATCTGGCGCGGCTGATTGCCGAGAAGAAAAACGTCAGCGACCGTCTTGGTCGCGCAAGAACTGTTCGACTTCGTCGACGAGCGAACTGCCGTCGTCTTCTTCCTCGTCGAAGTCGAGACTCATCTGGCGGTCGTCTTCCTCGAACACGTTGTCGCCCATCGAGTCGAGGCGCTCGACGTATTCAGCAAGATCTTCATCTTCGCTGACGAGTTCGTCGACTCGGCCTTCGTAGGCGTCAATCGCTTCGCTCAGCGCTGCGACCGGTGCCGGAGTTCCGATGATTTCGCAGGCACGTTCGATGAGAGCTGCGGCAGCTTTCGGCGACGGAATCTGCGAGGCGTAAGCAGGAACTGCCGCCCACAGGGAAGCGGCGGGCATATCGGCATGGTGGCAGGCGTCTTGCAACACTCCGATGATGCCGGTGGGGCCTTCGTATTGGCTCTTCTGCAGATCGAATCGGTCGATGACCGTCGGGTCAGACGCCGTGCCGATGAGTTGGATGGGGCGCGTGTGCGGCACGTCGGCGAGCAATGCACCGAGGGTGATGACCATGGATGCCTTGAAGTGTGCCGCCACGCTGATGACTTGTTCAGTGAACAGGCGCCAACGAAGGCTCGGCTCGGGTCCGAGAACGAAGATGACGTCGCTTCCGGGTGTGGTGGCGTGCCACATACTGACTGACGGCCACACGATCTCGCGCGTGATGCCATTGTTCAATTTCACGACAGGTCGAATGGTCGCGAAGTCAGTGAACACTTCAGGGATGACCTCGGCGAGGGGCTGAGCATTCCATGACGTGATTAAAGTTCGCACTGCAGTGGAAGCGGCATCTGCTGCGTCGTTCCATCCGGTGAATGCGGCGACGACGGTGGGGCGTCGCAACTGGGGCTGTGATTGCCACCGGACATGGTCGGGCGATGCCATTGAGTTCAGAATCTACCGGCGTTTGCGAGACCCCGTGACGGCCACCAGGCCGGTTCTATAGTGAATTCATGGCTGTTCACATATCAATTGCATCGACTGTCGATGACGAATTGGTGACAGCATTCGAGCGGCTCATCCCGCAGTTGTCCTCGTCGAATCCGCCTCCGACGGCCGCGGAACTGACCGCTCTGGTGTCATCTGATGCCAGCACGTTGTTCATCGCGCGCGTCGATGGGCAGATCGTCGGGTCGCTCACATTGGCGATGTTCCGCATTCCCACGGGAATTCGCGCGTGGATTGAAGACGTCGTCGTCGACTCGAGCGCACGCGGTCATGGCGTCGGCGAAGCGCTGAACATGGCTGCTCTTGAACACGCGAAGACGAACGGTGCCATCACCGTCGACCTCACATCACGCCCGTCTCGTGAAGCAGCGAATCGCTTGTATCAGCGCATCGGCTTCAAAGCACGTGAGACGAACGTGTATCGCTACGACCTCTGACGTCATTACGTTGAGGTGCTGCGAACAAGCGTGACTACCTTGCTTTGAACAAAGCCAACTGGAACTCTCGGGTGCCTCACCACGTGGAGAACTACGGAATCGACAAGTTCCTGAACGACCCGACCCACTTGTCCGACACGGTCACATTCGACGTGCCTCGACTCGGCGACATTTCTGGCAAAGTCGCAGTCCACCTGCAATGCCACATCGGCACTGACACGTTGTGACTTCACCGTCTCGGTGCGCGGGTGACTGGACTTTATTTCTCTGGGCCTGCCATTGAGGTGGCACGAAAGTTGGCCCGCGACATCGGTGCAGATGCGACTTTTGTCGAAGCCGATGTGTATCCATCTGTCGATGTCTTGCCACAGGGCACATTCGACCTCGTGTACACAGGCATCGGCACTTTGTGCTGGCTGCCGAGCGTGAAGCGGTGGGCCGACGTGGTGGCGACTTTGCTGAAGCCGGGCGGTGAGTTGTTCATTCGCGAAGGACATGCGATGTTGTGGACGCTGTGTGATCCACGACCAGATGGCCTCATCACCGTCGACTATCCCTACTTCGAGACCGACGGTGAAGTGTTCTCCGAGGAACACAGCTACGTCGACCACGAGAGTGTGCTCGACAGTCCGACATATGTTTCCTTCAATTACGGCCTTGCGGAGATCTTCAACGCATTGTGGGGTGCCGGGTTTGACATCACCTATTTCGAGGGGCACGACTGTGTTCCGTGGAACGCACTCGGCGATGTGATGGTCGAGGGGGCTCTTGGTGAATGGCGTCTGCGTGATCGACCAGAGCGACTCGCCGCCACTTACACACTTCGCGCAACCAAGAAGTGAGTGAAGCGCACTCAGGAGCGTGTAAAACTCAGAGCTCTGGGGTTCGTGGCGGAGTGGTCCGTCGTGGGCGAAGTGCTTCGAACACGCTCGCGAGTCTGATGAGTTCGGCGTCGTTGTATGCGGCTGCAGCAAAAGTGAGACCAAAGGGCATGCCGATGTCGCGTGCGGTTCCCATTGGAACGGTCACGGTCGGAATTCCGAGGTGACGAAAGACGAGCGTTCCTGTCGACACCCACACCCCATTGCTCCATGCGATTGCCGCAGATGAAGGGTTCTTGTCGGCATCAGATGGTGCAATATCTGTCTGAGTCGGCATGATCACGGCGTCGTAGTTGTTCGCGACAAGCCAGTCTTCGAAGTCGATGCGGCGCGTGTGTTCGAGTGCTTCGATGCCTCGGCGAATGACATCTGCTTCCGGTCCGTTGAACGGGTCGATGATGCCGTGCTCGCGTGCACGGGTGACATAGTCGGCAAGATCGATGTCCATGTCCGTCATCAACTGCGGCAACGTGTCCTCGGGGTGTCGGGGAAAGATGCGAGGACCGTCGACGAGCGCAAGGCGGTCAAGGCCGGGCTGTGCATTGAGTTGAAGGAACAAGTCCCAACTCCACATCGACAACTCCCAGAGCTCAATGTCGAAGAACTCTGGTGGCACGACACCACGATCAAAGATGCTCGGGGCACCTGGTCGGTCAGATTCGTAGTTAGTCACCGCAGGAAAATCTGACTCGATGACGATCGCTCCAGCAGCTTCAACATCTGCGCGCGCTGCGTCCCACAGCTCGAGCATTGACGGTCGGGGCTCGATGCGTGCGCCGAGAGATGCACCGACGCCAGTGCCCATTCCTTGCTCGGGGTCGGAGCCGATGAACATGCGTGGCACCGCAAGACGCACTCCGTCGAGTGGACGACTCTGAGCCGCTTTTGCGTGCGCATCGGAGTGAAGAATGGCAAATGACGTTGGTCGCACGCTCATGGGATCGGGTAAATCGACCCACGGTTGCATGCGCCAAAAGTCGCCACGAACATCTGAGTCGACCCCCACGAGTGCATCTAGGACTTCACACATGTCGGCCATCGTGCGCGTGTGTGGAACGACGACGTCCATCGTGGGGATGAGAGGCCAATTACCTCGTGTCGATATGACTCCACGTGATGGTGTGTAGGCGCACAGTGCATTGCACGAGGCTGGTGCACGGCCACTTGACCATGTCTCCTCGGCCAACCCGAACGCAGCAAAACTTGCTGCTGTAGCCGTACCGGACCCATTTGATGAGCCCGACGCCCAAGCAGATGTCAGGAAGTCGGCGTTATACGGAGATTCTGCGCGACCGTACAGACCACGTTGCATGCCACCATTTGCCATCGGCGGCATGTTCGTGAGACCGATGAACACACAACCTGCTTCTCGCAGTCGTGCGACGGAGTACGAATCACGCGACGCCACGAGATGTTCAAAGGCAGGTGAACCACTTGCGACAGTCATGCCCTTGACCATGTACGAGTCCTTGGCGGTGAACAGGATTCCTTCAAGTGGTCCGCGGGATGTTCCAGAAGCTCTGCGACGGTCAGATTGCTCAGCTTCGGCGAGAGCATTCGGGTTCACTTCGACGACAGAGTTCAGGTGAATGCCAGCGTGGTCGTACACCGCGATGCGATGAAGATATGAGCGGACCAATTCGACACACGTCACAGCACCACTGTCGAGGGCCTCACGTAGTTCTGCGATCGATTTCTCGACGACAGGGAAAGTCACATATGAATAGTAGGTCTCGTCATGTCAGCGGGGTAGCCGCAGACACTCCAAGCGACGGAACGGGTTCACACTGAGCACCGTGTTGTAGCGATAGTCGGCAAAGCACCCGCCGAAATCAACATTGATCTTGGCCGCATCGAGATAATCAGTGGTGCGGTTGAGCGGCCACTCGCCTGCGATGTCGGATGGTCGCAGTTGTGGAGTGATTTGGTTCGGTGCGAGCGGACCGGTGTAGTTGCCGTCACTGTTGATCTTGCTGAGTTTGCGGCTGACCTGGTCGGTGATCACAGTGAGTCGCTCAAGTGCCCCAGCGACGTCTTGTTTCATGCGTGTGATGTCATTGATTGTGCCGGCCAAGTCGTCACGAATGGTCGCAAGGTCTGCTGACACTGATTTTGCGATTGATTTGGCGTCACGCGCGACATTGGCTGTGTCGTCGAGTGCACCTGACACAGTGTCGATGCGAGTGATGACGGAATCGAGTCGTTCGTCGAGGTCAGCGATCGCATCGCCCCAGTCGGGAGGACTTGGTGGAGTGTCGTCGGGGTCGTTCTCGACCGGCGTCGTGACGCGTGGTGCTGATGTTGTCGTTGATGACCCGCCACCTGGACCAGACGTCGTTGACGACGACGCGGTCGTGCCGACCGGTGCGGATGGACCGCCCGTCAACGCATTTGTGACCGGCCGCACGATGCCGATGACCGCGAGGGACGCGGCAACTGCCACGACACCGAACACACTGAGACTATTCTTGGTACTGCCCATGGGCTCACCGTATGTCGGGGGTGTCTGGGGGTGAGGTCGCCCTGGTCGAGGGTGTCGGTGTGGGTAGTAATGTCAGCCATTAGTTGAGGCCCTAGTTGAGGCCGGGAGGAATCATGGCAATGCTCACTTTCGAACAGGCTCAAGAGAAGTACCGCATCGAGCGCGAGAAGCGCTTGCAAAGGCGGCCTGAGGGTAACGCGCAGTACAAAGAGCTGAAGGGTGATTACGAAGAGTTCGATCGTGATCCGTTCGCCGACCCAAACTTCACACGTGACGCACGTGTCGAAGAAGTTGACGTGGTCGTTGTCGGTGGTGGTTTCGGTGGAATGTTGACGGGTGCCTTCCTCACGAAGAAAGGCATCCGCAACTTCCGCATCATTGAAAAGGCCGGTGACTTCGGTGGCACGTGGTACTGGAACCGCTATCCGAACTGCGCATGCGACGTCGAGTCCTACATCGACTTGCCACTTCTCGAAGAAACCAGCTACATGCCGAAAGAGAAATACTCGAAGGCAACCGAAATCTTCGCGTACTGCCAATTGCTCGGACGCCATTTCGACTTGTACTCGAACGCCTTGTTCCAGACCGAGTGTGAAGAGATGCGCTGGGACGAGTCCTCAAAGCGTTGGATCACAAAGACGTCACGCGGCGATGTGTTGACATCGAAGTTCGTCGTTATCGCTGGTGGAGTTCTTCACAAAGCAAAATTGCCGGGCATCAAGGGAATCGAGAAGTTCAAGGGCAGGAAATTCCACACGAGCCGTTGGGACTATTCGTACACCGGTGGTGCGCCACAGGAAAAGATGGAAAAGCTAGCAGACAAGCGTGTCGGCATCATCGGCACTGGTGCGACCGCAGTACAGGTCGTGCCGAAACTCGGTGAGTCAGCAAAAGAGCTGTACGTGTTCCAGCGCACGGCCGCGAGTGTCGGTGTGCGTAACAACAAGATGACCGACCCAGAGTGGTTCAAGTCCTTGAAGCCTGGTTGGCAGATGGATCGCATGCGCAACTTCACGCAGGTCGTCACTGGCGGTCAGCCAGAGGTCGACATGATTGACGACGCATGGACGAAGATGCTCTGGGTCGACACCAAGGGTGTGCCCAAAGACGACGCCGACGCCGAGCGAATGGATCGCATCGACTTCGAGAACATGGAGGGGATTCGAGCCCGTATCGAAGAGATCGTGAAAGACCCAGCGACTGCAGAGAAGTTGAAGCCGTGGTACGGCCAGAGCTGCAAGCGTTCCTGCTTTCACGACGAGTACCTGCCCACGTTCAACCGACCGAATGTGCACCTGGTCGACACCGAAGGCCAAGGAGTCGACGAGATCACCGAGACCGGTGTCGTGGTGCAGGGGGTGGAGTACCCGTGCGACCTTCTGATCTTCGCGTCTGGTTTCGAAGTCACCTCTGAGTACCACCATCGCCTCGGGTTCGACCCGGTGGGCAAGGGTGCGTTTCCACTCAGCAAAGCATGGGAAGAAGGCCCCGGCACCTTGCATGGCGTGCTCGGTCGTGGGTTTCCGAACATGCTCATGATCAGCGCCACACAAGGTGGTCAAGCGATCAACTTCGTGCACACCATCACCGAGACCGCTATCCATGTGACGCACCTCATCGAGCGCGCATTGAACGAGAACATCGCGTGCTTCGAACCAACCGTCGAAGCGCAAGATGCATGGTTCGAAGTTCTCATGGGCACGGTGTGGGGCACCGCGCGTTATAACGCTGTCTGCACGCCGGGATACTTGAACAACGAAGGTGGTGTAGGCACGCTTCGCAGTGGCAAAGGTTCGTCGTATATGACCAGCGCTCTCGAGTTCGTCGACATACTCGAGAAGTGGCGTGCCGCCGGAAATTTCCCCGGCTACGAGGTCACCAAGAACTAATTGCACACAGCTTTGACATCGGTGATGTGACCGATGTCTGGCTCGTGGTTGACATGATGCGGAATAGGTGCCCGGCGCCAGCCGGTTGCACTCAGTGATGACATCACATGCAAACACGCCCAGTTCGAACGAATCACCCCATTTGGCGATCGTCAAGTTGAGCGGATTCGGAGCGGCCGTACCGACGTTGCGTGATGCTGACGGAGTCGTTGATATTCGTGCACATCAGCACCTGACCGCATTACTCGCGAGTCAAGGATGCGACATCGTGCTCGTGTCGGGAACCACCGGGGGCGGAAAACACTTGCGCCACGAAGAACGTGTGCAACTCGCCCGTTCGAGTTTCGTCCTGCCCGTCATCGTCGGCGTGCCTCGAGACGTGACTGATGCAGAACTCGAAGATTTCGCACCTCATGTCCGGGCGGTGTTGATCGCATTTGGAGATGATGTTCCGGTCGAAGACGTCATCAGCGTGTCGGCGCGAACACGTGCGCACGGCGTGGAGATGATCGCGTACCACCACCCATCGCACTACCCGGCGATGCCGTCGTCGTGGTGTGAACCTCTCGCAGCAGCAGGCATCTCAGTGAAGAACTCCGACACTGATCCTTCCCGACTAGAAGCAATGTGTCAGGCAGGTCTTCACGTCTTTGTCGGGGCGACCGATCGTCTGGCGGAGGTAGCTCGATGGGGAACAGGTGTGCTCAGTGGAATCGCTTCGACACACTTCCCCGACGTACGTCTCGCTGCACAAGGCGATCATGCCGCTCTCGCACGCTTGCAGCAGTGGGAGCGTGCGACAACCGATAGAACGCAAACACTCACCGACGAGGCTCGTCGCCTCATCGGTGAGTGATGTTCGCGTTGTAAGGGGAAAGTTGTCGCGACTGGACTAGATGGCCGCTTCGCCGGTCTCGCCGGTGCGAATGCGCACCACCGAGTCGACGCTGGTCACCCAGATCTTGCCGTCACCGATCTTGCCGGTTTGTGCGGCACCGGTGATGAGATCGACGATGCGTTGAGCATCGGAATCTGACGCCAGTACCTCGAGCTTCACCTTCGGCACGAAGTCGATGGCGTACTCAGACCCGCGATAAGTCTCGGTGTGTCCGCCCTGACGACCGAACCCGCGCACTTCGGAGGCGGTGACCCCCGCGATGCCGGCCGAACGGAGGGCGTCTTTCACGTCATCAACCTTGAACGGCTTGACGATTGCAGTGATGAGTTTCATTTTCTGTACCTCTCCAGTTTCTTATCAGCTGTGATACGCGGTCTCGCCGTGTTCGGCGAGGTCGAGGCCGTTGTATTCCGTCTCGTCAGAGACTCGCACTCCGATGGTGTTCTTCAACACCAACATGAGAACCAGTGTCACGACGAAAGACCAGACAATGGCGACTCCGTTCGCGAGGGCTTGCTCGATGAGCAGACCAGCGTCGCCACCGAAGAACAGACCCTTTTCGAAACTTCCCTTGAAGAAATCGGGATCAGCGAAGACGCCAATGAGCAATGAGCCGACGAGTCCGCCGAAGAAGTGCACGCCGACCACGTCGAGTGCGTCGTCGTAGCCAGCCTTGTTCTTTAACTTCACGGCGTAGCAACACACCACACCTGCGATGAGTCCGATAAAGATCGGCGATGCGCCTGACACATAACCAGCAGCTGGTGTGATGGCGACGAGTCCGGCCACGATGCCCGATGCGGCACCGAGGTTGGTCGGATGGCCGTCACGCAACCACTCGACGAGCACCCATGCGAGTCCGGCTGCAGCTGCGGCAAGGAACGTGTTCATGAACGCCTGCGCAGCCTGACCATTGGCAGCAAGTGCAGACCCGGCGTTAAAGCCGAACCATCCGAACCACAGAATTCCGGCTCCAATCATCACGAGCGGCATTGAGTGCGGCGGTGCTGCACCCGCCTTGCGCTTGCCGAGAACCAGCACTGCGGCGAGCGCAGCGATACCGGCGTTCACGTGAATCGCGGTGCCACCAGCGAAGTCGATGGATCCACGCTGGCCGAGCCAACCGCCGTACACCCACTTGAAGATCGGCACGTATGCCAAAAACAGCCAGAACGGCACGAAGAGCGCCCATGCCGAGAACTTCATACGATCAGCGACCGCACCAGAGATGAGCGCGGGTGTGATGGCTGCGAACATTCCAAGAAATGCCACTGTCGCCAGTGTCGAGCCGTCACCTGCCTCGGTGATGTTCTTCAGCATGAATGCGTCGAAGTTGCCCAGGAAGTCGTTCTCGAACGGCACTTGCGACAGCGAGTATCCGACAAGAACCCACAAAATGGGCACGATGAGCACACAGTACAAGTTCATCATCAGCATGTTGAGCACGTTTCGGCCCCGGTCCATGCCTCCGTAGAAGAAGGCCAGACCCGGGATCATGAACAGCACCAGTGCCGCTGAGATGAGGATCCAGGCAAGATTGCCGCTTTCCATTGATTCCTCCCTTTCAGGTGGTTTGTTGCGCTTCGGGTTGGTCAAAGCAAGCCAAAAACTAGGCGGCGACTATTTCCCCAATGTTTCGGTAAAGATGCGATGGCGTGAATTGGTCAGAGGGTCGGTCGCGTTGGGGCTTGTACCGTGTGGGCCGTGGGGGACAGGTCCGACTGGAACGACACACGTGCTGACTTAGCCGCGCGGCAACAGGCCGCGCGCGCGATGGGTGGCGAAGAGCGCCTCACCAAGCAACGACGCGACGGGCGGCTCGATGTGCGTGCACGAATCGAGGCGTTGGTCGATCGTGGTTCATTCCGCGAGATCGGCACGATGGTTGGTGATGTTCCATCTGATGCCATCATCACCGGCACTGGACTCATCGATGGTCGACCCGTCATGGTCGGTGCTGAGGATTTCACGGTACTCGCTGGCTCCATCGGCGCAGGTAGCAACGCGAAGCGTTATCGCATCGCTGAATTG
The DNA here is from genome assembly GCA_005789925.1 of Actinomycetota bacterium. Taxonomy (GTDB): domain Bacteria; phylum Actinomycetota; class Acidimicrobiia; order Acidimicrobiales; family Ilumatobacteraceae; genus UBA2093. Next base: position 17,029 of record SXWG01000032.1, read on the forward strand.
GCATTGCAGGAGAAGGTGCCGCTCATCATGTTGCTTGAAGGTGCCGGACACCGCGCCGGAGAGCACGGAGTGCGATCACCCACCGATCTCATGATGCAAGCGAAGTGCTCGGGCATTGTTCCCGTCGTCACTGCGATTGTCGGGCCGTCAGCTGGCCATGGTGCGTTGATTGCCCCGATGAGTGACTTCACGCTCATGTCGCCACATGGGGCCGTTTTCACTGCTGGTCCGCCCGTTGTGAAGGACTCTCTCGGTGAAGACGTCACCAAAGAGCAACTTGGTGGTCCTGCCGTGGCCTTGGCGAGCGGACTCATTCACAACCTGGCCGATTCAGATGCCGACGTGGCGAAGCAGATTCGCGCATACCTGTCGTATTTCCCGTCGAGTGCATGGTCGTATCCACCTGTGCGCACAACGACAGATGCGACCAATCGTGACACTGAAGCGATTCTCGACATCGTTCCGCGCAACGGTCGTCAGGGCTACGACATGTGCGAGGTCATCAGCTGCGTGGTCGACGAGGGTTCGTGGTTCGAGGTGCAGTCGAAGTTCGGTCGCGCGATCGTGTGTGCGCTCGCACGTATCGGTGGTCTCCCTGTTGCTGTCATTGCGAACCAACCGATGGTGCTTGCTGGCTCAGTCGATGCTGATGCTGCGGACAAGGCGGCGCACTTCATCGACGTCGCCGATGCGTTTCATCTTCCTCTCGTGTTCCTTGCCGACAACCCAGGCATGTTGCCGGGCTCGGCGTCTGAGAAAGCTGGTGTGCTGCGCAGTGGTGCGCGCATGTTCGCAGCTCAGACACGCGCACGTGTGCCGAAAGTTCATCTCACATTGCGCAAGGCGTACGGGTTCGGGTCGATGGTCATGTCGCTTCCGGCGTTCGACGGCCAGACGGCCACGTTCGGGTATCCGGGTGCCACGCTTGGCGCAATGGGGGCGAGCGCGTTCGCTGAATCACTCGGGTCTGACAGCGATGAAGCCGAACGTCTTCGACGGCTCGAGACCGATGCTTCCCTGCGCTCTGCAGAACGGTTCGGTTTCGATGAGCTCATCGACCCAGTCGACACCCGTCGCCACATTGCCGGCGCTCTGCTGTTGGCCATGAACCGGCGACAAGTGCCGGCCGGGCCCCGGCAAATGTCCGCCGTCACGCCCTGACTCTGGCGGCCTTGCTTTCTCCGTGCTTTGCCTAATACCCTCGGGGGTATGTGCAGAGAAATCACGTGCGATAAGTGTGGCAAGCCTGGTTGGGCCGGTTGTGGGGATCATGTCGAGCAAGTGCTCGGCCATGTACCCGAGAACGAGCGATGCAAGTGCGTTGACGGCGATGCACCATCTGATGCGTCCGGGGCCAAGAAGGGTTTCTTGTCCTCACTGCTCGGGCGCTGACCCGTGCACTCGCCAAACACCTGTCCTCGCTCTCAGGAAGCGAGATAAGTTCGCGCCGTGCAGAACGGCGTCTCGCTTCCCAAGTACGCAGATCTCGCGAGGTACGCCCCCGATGCCTCTCTATATGTTTCTGCACCATGCCCAACGTGGCTCGATGAACTTGATCTGAAACCAGCTCCACCACATTTGAAAATGGGCACTCGGTCGCTTGATGTGTCCAGCTGGTTGGCTCCAGATCAGTTTCGAGACTCTGAGATCGCGCTGAAACATCGTTTGTTCGCAGAACGCGAGGATGCGGTGTTCGCCTGTCTTCCGAGCGCCGAGGCTGCGGCACGTGAGGCGGCAGACCTGGTGTCCACGTGGATCACCTCGAACACCGACTCCCGTATCGATTGGAGTGCCCACGCGAACCCACTGGCTACTGCGTCGCTGCACGTCCAAGAGGACTTGGCTTTGATGGTCTTTCGAGACGGTGACTGGCATCTTGACGCATTGTCCTTGTGCTTCCCGAGTCTGTGGCGACTTGCGGACAAGATCGGGAAGGCGACAGGGGCGGTGCACGCACCGGTACGACACTACGAAAGTGACCTGTCGAAAAAGGTCGACACGTTCTTTTCTCGATTGAAACCGGAGACACCGGTGTGGCGACGCAACCTGACGGTGAAGCCGTATCCGTTCTTGCACTTGCCCACACCGTCATTGCCGATGCCGCCAGGTGGGATATCAGTTGCCGATGATGGATCGCCGCTGTGGTTACGTAGTGAGCGCCAGACGCTCCGCGCTCTTCCTGCATCGGGTGCACTGTTGTTCACCATTCGTGTGCAAATGACCCCCGTACGTCATTTGCGTGAGCGGCGCGACGTTGCTCAGCAGATGTTGTCGATGTTCGACAGTTGGTCCGATCCGCGCACGATGCACATACCGACGATGGTGGATTCATTCGTGCCGTGGTTACGGTCAATCGTTGCCTGAAGGTGTCCTGAGAATGACGAAAGCCGCCGGGTTGCCCCGGCGGCTTTCAATTGAGGTTGTGTCTGGATCTAGGCCGCGAGGCGCAGACCGCGGTTCACCATCGAGATGGTCGCATCTTTCACCGGAATCATTCCGTAAATGATGAAGCCATTGGCCACGATGGTCATCCACTGATCGGTGAACTCAAGACCCCAGCCGGCGGCCGGTGAAATGTCGAGTACCCAAACCATGAGACAGCCGACAACGAGTCCCCAGTGGGCGCCGATGACCGGCAGGCCGTGGATGACTTTGTCCAGCTTGATTGTGTGAAGAACGCTGTCGATGACAGCGATGACTGCAGTCAGCAGAAGTGCGAACAGCAGCAATGCTCCGAGTGTGTACATGAGTTTCCTTCCCCATTTCTGCAGGCGGGGGCCTGCATGTGGGAAAGTACGCCTACCCTGTGGAAAAAGTGTGGATTTCCGACCGAATCCTTGTGGAATAGGGGCTAGGGGCTGTTGATGACCGGTGGGTAACTCTGTGGGGAATCACTTACCAAAGAGTAGGTGTTCGACCGCAATGGAGACCACTTCGAACCAGTCGTCGTCGGACACACGACCTGTATCAATGTCGACCAGAACGCGACCAAATGAATAGGCCTGGATGAACGATGCGACAGCACGCGCATTGACGTCCTTGCGAACCCAGCCACGTTCTTGTGACTGGCTCACCAACTCCGCAATTTGATCTGTCACCAGTTTCTGCTCTTCCCCGAGGGCGCGCTCAAGTGTCGGCCGGCCGTAGGCGCTGGCGAGAATGCTGGTGCGAAAGAGTC
>SXWG01000033.1 GCA_005789925.1 Actinomycetota bacterium
AACCCCCGACATCTTCCTTGTAAGGGAAGCGCTCTAGCCAACTGAGCTAAACGCCCGCAGAACTAGACGCTACCGGCAGAGTCGCACGTGAACAGGCTCAGGCAGCGTTCATTCTGGACCAGATGAGGTCAAGCAGTGAGGCCACTCGAGTACTGATGTGTTCCGTTTCCTCATTCAGAGACTCGACAAGTGGTCGCCACTCGTTCTCGTCGACACTCATGCGTTGGCCGAGCCGCTTGACGATGGCACTTCCCTCTGTGAAGAGCACATCGCCTGCCGCGCCTTGCGGAAGCGACACTTCGACCATCGCCTTGGGTGTCATCGCAAAGATCTTGGACTCCTTCGGAGCTTTCACAGTGACCTTCTTGTTGCTCGCCGGGACCGTGACGATGTAGTCCACCGGACGGCCTTGTTGTTGCTCGACACCTGGCGAGCGCAGCGGTCGCACGGTCGTCGCACCCACAACTGCTTCCTGCGGCGACACGACACCATCATCGGTTTCGATGCTCCACTTGCTGTCGACACTTCGAATGAGGAACGTCGTCGACTTCACGGCCTTGTCGATTGCGCAGAACGGACATGATCCGCTCTCGCGCGTTTTCAACGAGATGAGGTCAATGTCGCCCTTCTTTCCTCACCACATCTTCGGGTCGCTGGTGGGGTCCTTCCCGGAGAACGAGAAGCTCCACTCACCTTTTACCAAGTCCACGGTGACATAACGATCTGCACCTGGCCAGTTCGAGTCGTATACCTTGATCTCGGCGGTGTCCTTGTCAGGGAACTCGAGCGCATATGGCAAGAGCGCCTGACCTCCAGTTGAGGTGTACACACCGAGCGAATACTCGGGCGTACCTTGGGCAAAGCTTGCGGCCAGTGTGGCAACTATTTCTTTCAGCGACTTTTTCGCGAAGCCATCAGCTTCATCTTGTGTCTCGGGAATGAATTGGGTGGCGAACGCTCGCAAGATTGCGTGCAATACCTTGACATCCTTGTCGAGCGCTGACGTCCTTGGTTCAACTTTTCGGATGAAACGTGATGCTGCGAGCACAACGAGACCCTCGCAGTGTCCCGATGTTCGAGCCTGATTCACCATTCAGGCAAACGCAACTGCCTCCGGCGGGGCGATACATGGTGTCGCCCCGCCGCGACACACATCGGGACCACTTCCAAACATCTCCACGAGGTCATCGGTGTTGAACTCTTCCTAAATTGTTCCCGAGGGAAAGTTGGCAAATGTGAACGCGTCTCCGGTGACAGTCAACCCAGAAGCGACTGGAACCGCCTCAAGGTCGACGGACTCTCCGCCCCCACCTGAACAGCCGCCCAGCGCAAGACCAGCGGCCGCGACCAACAGACTCCAACGCTGAATTCGCAGTCAGCCAAGGATAGACCCGTCAGCCGTGACCGTGGCTTCGTGACGTGAAGTGAGGTGACCTCAACCCACCTTCACAGTGACAGTACGCAGATTCTCCAAGCCGTTCTTCGTCGTGGTCACACTCACCACACAGAGGGCCTTCGATTTCGGTGCCTTCAGTTTCGTGTTCTTCGATTCCAACGAACATCCACCAGAGGTGGTGTACTTCGGCGAGAATCTAGATGCTTTGCTGACTATCGAGGACAAAGACGACGTAGAACCCCGGCGCATCGTCACGACGGGCTTGGCTGAGAACGACTTCGGTGAAGTCATTTTCTTCTTGCCGTAGTTGCCTTCGACTGCGAAGCGGTAACTCATCCATGAACTCAAGCCCTTAATGGTGCAAGAGGACTTCTTGCCAGGGCTACACACGAGTGACTTCGAGGACGGAGACGCCTTGATCTTCAGGTTCTTCATGCCACGTGGCGCGACGAAAGTGACCGTCATCGATTTGTTTCCAGGCTTCAATTTCGTGATCATGAATGTTCGCGACGTTGACTTGTCGATGTCCACCTTGTCGAGTGCGATGGTGCCGTCAGACCTGACGGTGAATCCGTAGATGTTCCCTGATTCGTCTGCCACCCGTCCGACCGAGGGAGACAGACCGAGGTCCACGAGCGACACGAGCGGGTCTTCCGCCACGAATGCGGCACCGCTTCCAGTTGCAGAATTCGGATCGGGCTCTGAGGTCGTAGGCGTGGCGTTGTCTCCCGCTGCACTCGAATCGCCCGCCGTACCGGAACCAGCTGAACCGTCCGCAATGTTTGCCAAACCGGGAATGGCTGGAGCGGTGGACGGGCTCACGACGACTCTTCCCTCACGAGAGATGTACACCGGCCCGTACACCGGATTGTCACCGATCTTGAAACCTCGACCAGCGATCCACGCACCGTCTGTGTCAGCGAGAATCGCTGTGGACCCGGCTCCGAATGATTCGGGTTGAGGGCCGTACGCATTTGTAGTGGTGTCGACCGACAGCATGGGGCGCGATGCAAGTCCGACGTACACCCTTCCATCGGCTGCGCCCAAACGGGCGACTGCACCACCCGTGTTCATGAAGCGCTTCACGATCGTGCTGTCAATTCGGCGATTTACCAGGGGCGACTCTCCGACGCCATATGCGATGTACAGCGACTCGGTGGCAGCGTCGTACGTAAGGTCGCTGACCTCGACGTTCGCACCAGACTCCGTACGGAAGTTCTCATAGACACGACCCCGTGTCTCATCAATGACAGCAACGCCTGGCGTCGAAAATCCGCCGATGCTGTCGAACTCGCCACCAATTGCCACGAATTTGCCGTCCGCGAAGGTTTCGATCGACGTCACCTCGCCGTCCACCTGCTCCCAAGGTCGTTGGGGAACCAGATTAAAGAACGTCGTCGACAAGGTCATGAAATTCGTTCGATCATTCAGGTAATCAAAGTCGCCACCGATGTACATCTTTCCGCCACCTACAGCGATGTCATTGACACGCGGCAGAGCGTGTCCGTTGGTCATCGGACGCTTGAAGTCTTCATCGAACACTCCATTGAGTGAATAACGGATGATTCCACTAACCGCAGTGAGAGCGCCTGCCCTGTCTCGCACTTGGTCGAATTCACCACCGACATAGACATATCCGCCATGGACTTCAACTGCATAGACCGGGCCATCGGGCTGCCGAATTGCGGCAAACGCATCTGCTTCGATCTCCCCATCGGCGTTCAAACGAAGTAGTCCACCCGAAGGAACACCGACCACAGTGAAATTGCCGCCGAACATGAGTCGGCCGTCAATCAATTCGACGTCGAAGACTGTTCCATCAACTTTCGATTCGGCAAGTGGAGCACCGCGCCATACTCCGTTTGCCTGAACTGCTACCGCGATGTTTCCTGCTGGCAACTTGACGCCCCCAACACTCTGTCCGTAGAGATCACCGCTAACGAGAAGAGCAGACCCAGTTGGAGTGACCAAGTATCGAACCAGATCTATCGTTCCGGACACTGCCAGTTCAGCAGGATTCACGTCACCGCGTGCGCGAATAGTGTCGTACGTGATCTTTGCAAACGAGGTGCCGAGGACGATGTTCAAATAAGAGACATTCGAGTACGAGCCACCGACATACGCGTTCTCGACACCGAGGATGGTGCGATATGTGTCGATTGACTTGACTTCTCCGTTGAAACGGGCCCAGTCCTCAAGCCTCAGGCCATTGGCATCCCACCGGACACGTGCGACATTGCCGACGCCACGCTCTTGAATCGCACCGACAGACGGAAGCAACTTCGCCAAATTGAATTGGCCACCGAGGTAGACAACGTCCGATGGCGCAGCCCCGCCGCCTTTAAGCACTTCAATAACGCTCATCTTTCCCCACACGGGCGGATTGACACCTTCGACTGTCGTCGCTGACATGACTGCCAATTCTTGGCCGTCAAAGTCCATAAATATCGTGCCGACGAACTCAGACTGGTTAGCCGTGAAGCGACCACTCAGCACAAGTCCACGATTGGTCGTAGTGATGTCAGCATCGATAATTGAGGCGGCCGCGCGTCTGATTGTCGGCTGAATTGTTCCGAGCAATTGACCGGTGCTGGCATTGATCTTCAGAATCGCACCCGGCACCACGACAGCTATCCATCTTGTCGCCGCACTGTTCACGTCGGCAGCATCGATGATGGGAAACGCCGGCACCTCGGCGTTGAACGTGCGGTCTAGAGCCCCATCCGCACCGATGTGGACGAGATTCTTGGTGAATGACAAACCGACCTTTGAGATGGAACCAGCCACGTACACGCCGCCATCACCATCCTCAATGACCTCGTTAACGACGCCGGTGATGCGATCAAGTGGCGAGACACCGAAACTTGTGAGGCCAATCGACGCTAAGCCACCAGTGACGCGACCCACGACGCTGAAGTCGCCACCGACCCAGATCTTTCCTTTTGAATCCTTTGCGATGTCTCGGACACAACAGTTCATTCCAACAAAGGATTTGCCGTCATCGGTCGCCAGTGCGGCGTTCCTGTCCATCTCATCTTCGACGACAAGTTCCTCCTGCGTGGTGCCGCAGGCCGTAACCACCGTCGCAAGGAGTGCGATGGTAGCGAGCGCTTTCAAGTTTTTCATGGGACCCCCTTGGGTGACTCTAGTGAGGCTCTCCCAAGCACTCCGATACCCTTTGACGCACAGCAATCTGCAAATGGTTCCTGAGTGTCCGAGAATGTGGACGGTTCAGCCAGCCCTCACGACGACGGACTTCACGGTTGTGCCGCGGGAGCCTTTCGACACCGCCTGGACCTTGCAGAAGGTTCGGTTCGCTGGCGCTTTCACTCGCGTCTTGCTTGACACGAGCGAACAGCCACCGGAGACCGAATAGGTCACTTTCCCGCTCAACTTGCCGACGAGGCTACTGAGACTGGTCGTCGATCCGCGTCGAACGGACACGAACGGCTGCACAGAGAACGATTTAGGAGACGTCACCTTCTTCTTTCCGATTATTCCCTCCACGTAGAACCGATATCGCTGGCTTGCTGCAAGACCTTTGATGGTGCAGGACGTCTTCTTCTTTGCTGGTGAACAGGTCAGTGATTTTCCGCCAGGGTAGGCCTTCACTTTTACGTTCTTCAACGTAACCGGAGCAACGTAGGTGACAGTGACTGCCTTGTTCCCCGGCTTCAAACTCGTGACCATGAATTCTCGTGATGGCGATCTTGAGACATCGCTTTCATTCAGCCTGATCGTGCCATCGACAGCCACCTCGTAGTTGAATACCGTGCCGTTGAAGTCCGCCACTCGTCCGACTCCAAGCGTGTTCGCCAAGTCGACATAGGCCTCAACCGGAAGAAGTGGCGGGTCATTGTCAACGGGCGAAGGCTGACTTGTAGCCATCGAAGGCGGCTCGGTCGCAGTTCCTGTGGACGAACTTTCTTGTTGAGCCTGCTCAGTACGCTGAGCTGCTTGAGCCAGTCGATTTGCTGCATCGGCCGACGGGCTGAGCACGACCTCGCCTTTCAGGCTGATGCGCACCGGACCGAACACTGTCGTTGTGCCGACCTTGAAGCCACTACCTGCGATCCATGCACCCTGCTCATCAATTGTGACTGCACGCGTAGACAAGCCGAATGTATTGAAGTTAGGCAGCAGTGCACCGGTGTTGTAGTCGAAGGCAAGTCCAGACAACTTCATAATGAGTACATCCTGGGCGAGATCAAAAGTATTAGACGCGGTGTTGAAACGACGGATCTCCCGGCCATCAAGTCCGAAACTGATGGGACCTTGGCCAGTGCCGACCAAGACAGAATCACCCTTCATGCCAAAACCGACACCTGTGACCCCGCTAGCCAGTCGTGGATTGAAGGCCGCTAGTGACGACGTTTGCTCGTCAAGGACTGCGACTCCAGATCGAGCGACACCACCGATGTTCCCGAATGCTCCACCAATGATCACCTTTGAACCATCAGGACTGAGCGCGATGTCCTTAACGCTGGTGTCTTGGTTGGCGATTGCCTCCCATGGCCTGTTACCGAGCGGGCTCAATGTTGTTGCATCGAGAGTGGCGAATGCGTTTCGAGGAACGTTGTTCACGCGCACGAATTTGCCACCGACGTATACCTTGTCCCCGTAGGCCTCAACGACAGAGACTTCAGGTGCACCCCACGCAGGACTGCCGACCACTGGGATGACTGACTTCAGGACCCCGCCATCTGAATATCGCGCCAGTCCGGAAGCGTCAGCAATGTTTCCCCTGATCCTGGAGAACGAGCCTCCAACGATGATGTCGTTTCCACTAACAGCAATTGAGCGAACGGTGCCTTCGGGTCCCTGTTGGATGATGGTGTTGGGGCCGAATCCCCCATCTTCATTGAATTGAAGCAATGAGTTCACCCGTTCGCCAACAACCTCGAATGATCCCCCCACAACAACGCCGGCGTTTCCAGAAGCAGCCGTCAGTACGAGATGGTTCGGTTTAGACCACCGCGGCAGATTTGATTTCACCCACACACCAAGGTTCTTCACGGCAAGGACGAGACCCGGATTATCAACGCGGAAAAATTCGCTGAACTCGCCAGCAAGAACGAGTCCGGTCAACCCAGCAGCTGGTGTGACCTGAACGATCACATCCGGATATTGACCGTCGGTGAAGCCGGGAATCTGGGCAATGGATTGTGCACCTGTCGCGAAGTTGTCCTCAATCGACACGAGGGAACGTGCATCAGTGCGACCACCAGCTGTATTGATGACAGACGTGAAGGCACCTGAGACGTAACTGGTCATCGTCGGACCGGTGCTGCCAATGGCAATTGCCTGTACCGCACCACCGAGGAATTGTGGTGATTGACCGATGCCAATTCCCGCATTGCTCCACGCAAGCCGGACAAAGTTCTTTGGATCGCCGACGAGGAGACCCGGGACAATCTCTATTCGCGAAAAACTTCCGCCGATGTTGACGACATCGTTACCTGCGAGGTTGCGGTGCGTTGTGATGGCATTCACCGAGCCCATACCTGTTGCCTCGAGCATTGAGCCTCGAAGAAACTTCACTGAACCAGCGATTGAGCCGGTGACAGGTACGAATACAGCAAGACTCTCTTGGTCATTGCCCCTCTCGAACCAACCTGCCACGACGAGACCCAGGGACGTAGTAGCGAGTTTTACGTCACTGGGAGTGACAAGTTGCCCTTGTGATCCCAAAGGGACATTCCCGACAAGTGAACCGGACGTGACGTCGTACGCACGCACCGACTGATCTTCAAATGCATACATCAACTGCTGACCTTGCAGTGGTCTCCCAAGAATGCCGACAGCGGGTCCGACTGCGATGTCGCGCACATCGCCAAGTGGTTCAGTGATAAACGTTGTGTCAAGCGTGCCATCAGAATTCAAGTGGATCAGGTTCGAGATCTCACTCAGTCCGTACTTCTTGAGGCTTCCTGCGACGAAGTATCCGCCACGTCCATCGGAGATGACTTTCTTGACGACACCGACCAGCCTTTTTAAGGTTCCAGTACTTCCCGCTGGCACCTGATACTGGGCAAGGCCACCGGTGTACTTGCCAGCGGTCGAGAAGTCTCCGCCAGCCCACACATCGCCCTGGCGATCAACAGCGATGTCGTAAATGCAGCAATCAATCGCCGGGAACGGCAGACCGTCATCGTTTGCGATTGCTGCGTTTCGTTCGACCGTCTCCTCAGCGAATTCCAGCGCCGCCTCGGACGTTGAACAGGACGATGCGATGACAGCTAGAGCCGCAGCCAGTACGAGTGCTTGAACCTTTTTCATGAGTCCCTCCTGAGGATGATGCTAACGAGGCTCTCCCAAGCGACTCGCCATAATCTGACGACGGTGATCGACGATGAGTTCCGAGATGTCGGATCTCATTGACAAAAAGCAAACTCTTCCCGAATGACGTCGGCAAGACCCCACAATCCCTTACCCACTAAGGTCAGGAGAAGTTTCAGACCGAATATTCGGTTCTCCAGGAAGGGATGTCGACCATGGGTGGATTGAAAGTAGGGGCCTTTTTCTTTGGCGGCGTTGAGATGACCGACGCCGGAGCCGGCAAGCCCGTCCCGATGGACCGTTTCTTCAACAACGACCAGTGCTGGGACGCAACGCAAAAGTACGTCGACGCGGCAATCGAAGCGGACCGCCTCGGTTATGACAGTTTCTGGACAACTGAGCACCACTTTCAGTACGAGGGCTACGAAGTCATCCCGAACGGAATCCTCATCTCTATGTGGATTGCAGCTAAGACCAAGAACCTGCGCTTCGGTGCAATGTTCAACGTCATCCCACAGTGGAACCCACTGCGGCTCGCAGAGGACTTTGCAACATTGCACAACTTGTCCAGTGGTCGTGCGATTCTCGGTGCGGGCCGTGGAACTGTGCCACGTGAGATCTTGCACTTGAACAATGACAGCATCTCAATCGGCTCATACGACAACCCCGAGGCGATGCTCGACGACCAACGCAACCGCGAATGGTTCGAAGAAGCGATGGAAGTCATCCGCATGGCATTGTCACAAGAGAAATTCTCGTTCACGGGGAAATTCTTCTCATACCCGGTACCTGGCATTCCTGATCGCGGCGCAACAGTCACCCACCTGACGCTCATTCCGCGCCCGATCTATCCCTATGAAATCTGGCAACCGATTACCAGCCCCGGCACCCTTGAGTATGCGCCGGTCGTCGGACACAGTGCGGTGTTCTGGAACCAACACCCAACGTTCATCAAGCGACTGTGGGACCGCTACGGCGAGCTTCATGATGCGACCCACGGAACGTCGTTAAAGCCGCATGAGAAGCGCATGTTCGTTGTCGCAACTCGCATCGAAGACACGTACGAGGAAGCTGTTCGCACGGCTCGGAACGGGCATGACGAGTTCTGGAAATTCCTCGGGCCATACGGCTGGAGCCGCGGCTACATGGGCGCTGATGGAAAACCAATCGGTCCAGGACACATCCCAACTCTCGACCAGTCAATAGACAACTCGACGATTCTGCTCGGAACACCACAGCAAGTCGCTGAACAAGTTCAGAAACTGAAGGACTTACTCGGATTTGAGTACCTGACTATCTTCCCGCATCTCATCGGTGACACCTATGACAAAGCTGTCGAGCAGATGACGCGCTTCAAAGAAGAAGTCGAACCGCTCATCACCTGAGACCACGCAACCGCGTCATCAGACGCGTAGCGACATCAGTGCGTCAAGTAGACCCGCCGTCGAGGCGACAATCGGCGAACAACGTTCATCGGGGTTGACGTGTACCAATTCTCGACCGTCCGCTTCTCCGATTGCGCATCCTGACTCGCGGCAGATGAGAAGTGACGCTGCGTAGTCCCACACGCCGTGGTCGAACAGATCGACGTAACCGTCGAGGCCACCTTTTGCCACGAGACATAGATCAAGGGCGGCAGCACCAAAAACCCTCGCTTGGCGCCAACCACCATGACCAGACGGTGTTCCGTTGAATCCGATGATGGCATCTGACAATTTCGTGCAGGACGATGATTTAATCGGCATGCCATCGCATAGTGCTCCACGACCTCGAATTGCCGAGAACCGTAACTCGCTCCCCGATTGTTCAGCGACGAGTGCAACTCGGAGCCCGTCACGATCGACGGCACACAATGCCGTCGCATACCACGGAATGCCCTTGGCTGCATTGGCTGACCCGTCGAGTGGATCGACAATGACCAGCAGGTCATCCCCTTCGATCGGCCAAGTCACTCGAGCCGCCCCACTTTCCTCCGAAAGAATCTGGACTCCGGCGGCAGTCAGCATCTCGACAACGACATCGTCAACCAGCACGTCGGCGGCATATTGCCCGTCGCGCTCGCCCGACAATGACCAATCGTCATTCTCATCCAACGCATCCGCCGCCACGTCGGCCACGTCGTGGAAAAACGACAAGATGGCTGAGTCATCAGATGCGGCAGTGAGTGGGAACACACTTAAACGGTAGTGTCGCATCGTGGCTGTTATCGACATAGCAGGCTTTGTTGCGGACCTGAAGAGCCATGCCATTGACCATGGTTTTCACGTGCACGACGAACGTCACTTTGTCGAGACATATTCACTGCGTCAACTGTGGGAAGTCGACGTGCACCCTGAAGAAGCGTGCAACGGCCCGATCGACCTGCATCTCAGCCTCGAAGTCGACCCGCGGATGCTCTTTGCCTTCGAAGATGCTGTGCTCGCACTTGATGACCCCGATGCCGATGCGCCGACCGAGCACACCTTTCCATTGGTGTTCACCTGGTCCCTACCGCCGCTACCGGCGCCCCCTGACCTCCTCATACTC
>SXWG01000034.1 GCA_005789925.1 Actinomycetota bacterium
CAGACACAGCCGGCACAGTGAAGGCGATCAATGTGAAGCCGGGAGACACCGTCGGTGCTGGCGACGTTGTCGTCATCATCGAGTAACGAACTCGTTCTGTCTTCGCGCTGAGCGACGAGAACTGCTCCGCTACGGGCGAGTCATTCGGCGGATTCGGTCACGGCTTCGGCAAGTGACGGATGCACAAGCAGCGTGTCCATAATGTCGACCACCTTCAAGTGGGCGGTGACGGCAAGGGCGATCATGCTGATGAGCTCTCCCGCATGGCGGCCGACGATGGTTCCACCCAACACCACACCGGTGTTCGGATCCGAGATCAACTTCACAAAACCTGTCGGGTCGTTGTGGATGAGCGCCTTTGCGGTCGATGAAAACGGCACTTTGGTGACGCGGATCTTTCGACCGAGCGCGAACGCATCGGCTTCGGCCAAACCGACATCTGCGATCTCCGGCTTGGTAAAAATCGCCGACGCTGCTTTGTCGTAGGCGAGGTGGCGATGATCGTCACGGATGACACCCATGAGATGCTCCGCGATTTTCCGACCCTGCATCGTTGCCACAGATGACAATGGCAACTTTCCGCTCACGTCACCAGCGGCATAGACATGAGGCACGTTCGTGCGGCACCACTGGTCGATGTCGATGTATCCACGTGAGTCAAGTTTCACCCCCGCCGCCTCAAGATTGAGGCCTTCGACATTCGGCTCGGATCCGATTGCGAGCACCGCATGCGTTGCACGCACCGCTCGACCGTCATCGCACTTCACGACCACCTCGTCACCGATGACCTCGATTGCTTGAGCGCGTGCACCTTTAAGAAGCTTCACTCCGCGAGCGAAAAAGCTGTCCTCCAACGCTGCAGCTGCTTCCGGATCTTTTCCGGGGAGAACCTGCTGGCGACTGACCACCAAGGTGACGTGTGCACCAAACGATGTAAACATGTGGACGAATTCAACTCCGGTGACTCCAGAGCCGATGACGACGATGCTCTTCGGAAACACTTTCGGCGGGTAACAGTCGCGGGTCGTGAGAATTCGTGTGCCGTCTGGTGACGCCCAGCCGGGAATGCGTGGTCGAGAACCAGTCGACACCAACACCGCATCGGCCTCGAGATCTTCGACTCCGACGGAACTTTGCACTCGCACATGGTGGTCGTCGACGAACGTCGCAACTCCGCGAATGATGCGTACACCTTGACTGAGGAGCAACTCCGAGGTCGTGGACTGGAGCCTGTCAGTGATGTTCGTGATGCGTTCGGACAGGGTGTCGACATCGACTTCGACGTCGTGCTGCTCGATGCCCATGCCGGCGAATCGTTGGGTCATCGTGAGGGCTCCGCCAGTGGCGATCATCGCCTTCGACGGAACACAGTCCAGCAGGTGGGCAGCACCACCGATGATGTCGCGCTCGACAACAGTCACCTCGGCGCCGAGACGCGCGGCGATGCTGGCTGCCGCATTACCGGCAGGTCCACCGCCGATGATCACGAATCGCTTCGACACGCCAATGAACGCTATCGCTCGTCACGGAGTCGACGTCGACACAAGCGTCGTCATCGTCGTCGGCGACACCGCTGTCGTCGTTGCCGTCGTTGCGACATCGACCGTGGTGGTCGGTGTCACCGCTGTTGTGGTTGTCGTGCTCGTCGTCTCGGCTGTGGTGCGAGGCGTGAGACGCATGCGTGGAACCGACGTCGTCGGAACGGATGCGTCGTTCGGACAGAACTGCGAGTTGTATCCGAGTTCGTGGCGAGGCTCGCCGACGTATTCGAAATGCATGCCGTCGGCGACTGCGAAGTTCCCTCCCCACGCAAAGCCCCACTTTCGGAAGATACGCACGACTTGGCAGTTGAGAGTCGGCTTCATCCCCTGGCCGTTCGTGGCCGTGTTGATGTCAAGCGCTCCACCCCACGAGTGACGTGAGATGTTCCCAAAGTCATCCGCGAGTCGGCTGATGCGTCCTTGGAAACAGCCGCCATATCGGTTCGTGTTGCGTATGTCGATCGCCTTCGCAAGTCCTGCTTTGGCGATTTCCGTCAGCGCACCCTGCAGCGGAGCGACAATGACCTTGTGGCAGTTCGCACGGATCGGAATGTCCTTGAACGTGTGTATCCACTTGATGCTCGAACCGCGCCAGTCGTTGCTGATGTGCAAACGCCCGTTACCTGCGTCTTTCACCCGGAACTCACCGAGCAACTCCTTGAACATTGCGGTGCCGAGAGTGGCATCTGGGTCTGGTGGATCCCACGAACGTCGCAGTCGATACACCGCCCCGTTTCGAAATGTTCCACTTCGAAGCTCGCGTTGGAAGTCACCGGGCTCACCTTCGCCGATAACCAGCACCTTGTGCACCTTCGTCGCCATCAGCTCGTCAGCGAATTCAATCGGCACGAGTAAATCACCGTTGTCGACATGGTCATCGTCGACGATGGCGCCAATCTCGATGTCGTGTGGCTTGTCCCACTTGTCGTTCACCACCATGCTGTCGCCGACCTTGGCATCGCGAATGCGAGCACTCGTGTGCCCAATCACCGCCATGCCACTTGACAGCACCTCGGTGATGACCTGACCTGACAAGGCGCGCACCGCTGACTCATCGAGAGCCATGGTCGCAAGTGGCACTACCCACCCACCGGACACGGTCGCACCGGCGCCTTTGCTGACACGGACACCGTTTGCCCGACGATGCTCACGCATGGCCAACGTCGGAAACCGTACGCCATAACCGACGAAACCCGTTCGCTTGGCGATCTGCTGCAGACTTCGCACCTGTGCCGTGGAAAATCCCGTCCCGCTCGACACCGACATCCAGTCGATGAGAAGTCGCTTTGGTCCGGTGACCTCTTGCGTCGATGTGCGTACCGCCATGGTCGATGTGTCACGGTCATCTGCTCGCACGTGGGGCACTGCCGCGACGAGCACCACGACGAACACAACTGCCCCTCGAGCCATCGGTCTCGCAGTCGTCAGCACAGTGGAACGATAGTTCTGAATCGACCGCGTGCTCTGGTGGGTCGAACAACTACGGTGGTGGAACTGTGAGCGAGGAACTCGACGACCAAACGGCCACGGGCCTCGAAGCAGAGAAAGAGCGTCGACTGAACGACATTGCCCGCCGTCGGTCATCTGGCGGAGAGCCCTACCCGTATCGCTTCGACCGCTCGCATTCACTCGCCAACGTGCGCTCCACGTACGGCAACCTCGACGCAGGCACCGAGACCGACGCTGAGGTCTCCCTCGCTGGTCGAGTCATGTTGAAGCGGGACCAAGGAAAACTCATCTTTCTCACGATCCAGGACCGCACGGATCAGCTGCAGCTGTTCGTGTCGAAGTCAGTGGTCGGTGATGACCAGTTCGACGACATTGCGGCACTCGACCTCGGCGACTGGGTTGGTGCACACGGCACCGTCATGACCACCCGTAAGGGCGAATTGTCAGTGAAGACGACATCGGTGAGCTTGCTCTCAAAAGCAGTGAGGCCGCTGCCCGACAAGTGGCACGGACTCACGGACACCGACACCAGGTATCGCCAGCGTTACGCCGATCTCATCATGAATGAATCGTCTCGACGTGCCTTTGCGGTTCGACACGAGATCATCGCGAGTTTCCGCCGAACTCTTTCGGGACACGGTTTCATCGAGGTGGAGACACCAGTTCTGCACGTCGAAGCAGGTGGCGCACATGCCCGTCCGTTCCTCACCCATCACAACGCACTCGACATGCAGTTGTACTTGCGGATCGCACTCGAATTGCATCTCAAGCGTCTGATCGTCGGCGGCATGGAGCGCGTCTATGAAATCGGTCGAGTGTTCCGCAACGAGGGCATCTCGCCACGTCACAACCCTGAATTCACGATGATGGAGCTCTACCAAGCATTCGCCGATTACAGCGACGTCATGGTAATCACTGAAACGCTCATCACGAATGCCGCCGTCGATGCAACGGGAACATCCGTGGTGGCCATTGACGACAAGCCCGTCGATCTCGCCAAGCCGTGGCGGCGTGTACGCATGATTGACCTCGTGGCCGAGGCCACCGGTGTCGAGGTGCATCCGTCGCAACCTCGGGCACAGCTTGTCGACCTTGCCGCTACACACGGCGTGAAGGTCGAAGCGCAGTGGGGCCCAGGAAAGATCATCGAAGAGCTGTTCGAAGCAACTTCTGAGGCATCGCTTCGTGAGCCGACATTCGTCACCGGCCATCCCGTCGAGATCAGCCCGCTTGCCCGCGTCGACCGCAATGACCCTCACCTCACCGAACGCTTCGAATTGTTCATCGGCGGTCGCGAGTTGGCCAACGGTTATAGCGAGCTGAACGACCCGGTCGAACAACGTCAACGTTTCGAAGAGGAGGAAAAGTCGAAAGCTGCAGGAAACCTCGAAGCGGGCACGGTCGATGAGGACTATCTGCGTGCTCTCGAATTCGGCATGCCTCCGACCGGTGGGCTCGGAATCGGCATCGACCGCGTCGCGATACTGCTTGCTGGTGTCGCTTCGATCAAAGACGTCATCTTGTTCCCAACATTGCGACCGGAGGTCTTCGAACAATGAGTGCTGCATGGGGTGTCGGAATCGCCACTATCGGACTGCAAGGAGAGACCCTCGACGTGCGCTTTCGCGCTCTCGGTTGGGGCGATTCGGTGCCCGCTGATGCTCCCGTTGTGTCGACCGCCGTCGACTCAGACCCCGAGCGTGGTGTCGCGTTGCGCCCCGTGAGTGTCGTCATCGACACGAATGCAGCTCCCGCTGACGGTGCCGACGTGTATCTCCGCCTGCACCTGCTCTCCCATCGCCTCGCAGTTCCGCGCACGGTGAATCTTGACGGAGCCTTCGGATTGTTGGTCAATGTCGCCTGGACCAGCCGTGGACCCGTTGCACTTGAGTCACTCGACAGTGTCGCTTGGAACCTTGCGCGTTGTGGTGAACATCTCGTCGTGAACGGAGTCGACAAATTCCCGCGTATGACGGACTACGTAGTGCCGAGCGGTGTACGAATCGCTGATGCGAGTCGTGTTCGTCTCGGCGCACATCTTGCAGCCGGCACGACAGTCATGCACGAAGGCTTCTGCAACTTCAACGCCGGAACTCTCGGAACATCAATGGTCGAAGGTCGCATTTCGGCAGGTGTCATCGTCGGCGATGGCTCTGACATCGGTGGTGGAGCATCGATCATGGGCACACTGTCGGGCGGTGGCAAAGAAGTGGTGACG
>SXWG01000004.1 GCA_005789925.1 Actinomycetota bacterium
GGTCGCGATGACGTCGAGCGAAACGACAATGACTGTGATCGTGAAACTCGTGGCAAAGAGGCCGCTCAGCACGACCAACAACATCGCCCATTGTCTGTTCAACCCGACTTTGCGTGCCATCTTGCGCGGCAACATCATCGTCCAGGGGACGACGGACACTTCCTCGACACCGACTTGTTCGAGAGCCAGCGTGTCTCTCCCCCGATCATGTCGCTGATCTTGGAGTGAATACATGTTCACGGGAAGATGAGATCGACGGTCTCGCCCACGAGAACTCGCTCGAAGTCCTTCACCTTCTTGTCGTTGACACGAGCCTCCTTGAGGCCGCGCGACTTGTTCCCGGTGACGCTGCCGATGAGAAGTCCTTCCTTCTCAAGGCGTTCCTTCACCACGTCGTAGGTGCGCCCATAGATCGTCGGAATGAGTGTTGTCTTCTGACCTTGCGAGATGCTCACCAGCACCGATGCTCCGCGGGCCAACTTGGTTGTGGCGAGCGGAAGTTGGGCCATGACCTTCCCCTCGGGAATGTCGACAGAAGGTGCAGATGGGCCCTCTGCGATGACGAGTCCGACCTCAGTGAGTTTCGCGGTCGCCTCTTCGAGCGAGAGGCCGATGAGCACGGGAACATCACGCGGCGCCGGACCTGTCGATACGACGACCTTCACCGTGGCGCCCTTGACCAGCTGCTCTCCGACTTTCAAGTTGGGTTGATCGGGAACAGTCCACGAAATGACCGTTCCAGCAGCCACGGTCTCGTCGGCAGCCTCCTCGACATCGGGAACGAGACCAATATCAGTGAGTTTTTGCTTGGCGGCATCGACTGTGAGGCCAGAGACATCTTCCAACACCGACAATGTGGGCCCTTCCGACACGTACATGATGATGGAGTCGCGCTTGCGCAACGCACTTCCAAGCACCGGATCAGTTCGGATGACTTGGCCAGTCTGCACTTCGTCACTTCGATCTTTTCGAATGACGATTTTCCAACCGTAACGCGACACCTGATTACGGGCTTCACCTTCGGTGAGGCCGACAAGTTGCGGCACAGGATTCGACGGATTCAAAACCGTGTTCCACGCGACGACTCCACCGCCAGCGAGGAGCGCCACAACAACGACGGCCGAGACGAGTCGCAACCACCAACGACGTTTCTTCGGACGTGGGGCTTGTTCGGTCGGATCTTCTGCGTTCAACGCCTGAAGCATGTCTGCATCGACGACCGTTGGTCCTGTTCCTTCTGCACCGATGACAATTGGACCAGACGGAGACCCGTCAGCAGTTTGCGATCCACCGATGACGCTTCCCTCAGGAAACTCGGCCTGCGGAATGTTCGGTGTCGTACGAATGAGAATCGGTGATCCGGGCTGAGCCGTCGGCGGTGCGAATGCGACCGGAGGTGCGGTAAGAGTCGGGCGCGGTGTCGGTTGCGACGGATCGGTCGCCGCCACGGCAACGTCGAACAACCCACTTCCGACGATGTCGATCGGAGTCGGTCGCGGCAATTTCTCGGCGGCCTGCACGAGTGCTTGACCGAACTCACGCGGACTGAACCTTTCATCGGGACTCGGACGTCCTGCTCGCTCGAGCACTGCGGCAAGTGCCCCGAAGTCCGCGTTCACCGGCAACAACTTTCCGTTTCGATTGGCGAATGCGCCAGCGACACTGTCAGACGAAAACGGCACCTCACCGGTCATTGCTTCGACAAGAGTGAGGGCGAGCGAGTACACATCAGATGCTGCGGAGCGCTCGATGCCCTGCTCAAGCTCGGGGGCCGCATAGTTCGCCTGATCGACTGTCATCCTGCCGGCCGGCCGCAACGGCGCGCCGAAGCCGACCACTCGCACACGACGGTCGAGACCGAACACCAGTCGCGCTGGACGTAAGTCACCGTGCACCACGCCCTGTTTGGCAGCCACATCGAGCGCACGGCACACGTCGATACCGACGATGAGCGCTTGCGACGGGGTCAGTAGGCGACCTCGGTCGAGCATGTCGCGAAGTGATCCGCCGAGTAGGGGCTCTGAAATGACGTACACGTGTCGCTCTCCGCCGATGACCACCTCACCGTGGTCAAGGACGGCTTCGACTGTCGGGTGACGGAGAGATGCCGCGACATCAAACTGGCGTTCGAAGCCCTCGACGGCGTCTGCGGGAGTCGTTGAACCGAGGGCAGGGTCAATAAGTCGTGAAACCTCGGTCAGCCGCATGCCCACCGGGTTGCCGGTGGAGATATCGGTGCCTTCACAGAAGGTGGTGCCGGCCGCCGAGGTGGCGTCGTTGCGGACCGTCTCAATTCGGTACCGACCACCCAGCACGGTGTCCAGCAGCGCGTGTTCGTCGCTCATGACCCGTTCGACGCTACCGTTTGGTGCCCCTTAGTGGGGGTTCATGGCCTGTTGGCGGCGAGAATAGAGCCGTGAAAACCCCCCGAAATGCCCGACGATTGGCCCTCAGCACCGTTGTAGGGCTCGGCTTGGCCCTCATCGTGGTGGGCCTCAGCCAGGCGGTGACCGGTCGCGACGCCCAACGGCTGCCAGAAGAAATCGCCACCATCACCCCTGGACCGGGCGACACCGTGCTGCGCCAAAGCCAGATCAGTGTGGATTTCTTTGACCCGTACGAAGCTGTTCTCGTCGTCGATGGCATCGAGTTGCCCGTCACTCGTCTCGACGAGGTCATATCTGGTCCAGGCGTGCCGAAACCCGGCTCGCAGATCGATCTTCCACCGACCGCCATTTACGACGCGGGCAACTTCACCATCTCGTTTACTCCTCAAGAAGGCGCGCCCGTGTCCGAGCTGAAGCAAGGCCGTCATAAAGCAACCGTCATCTACTGGAAGATCGACGAGTCACGCAACGAATCAAAGTTCTTCACGTGGGAGTTCACCTCGAACTGAGGTAGCCGCGTACTCGCTACGGCAACGTACCAGTGGCGAGAAGATGTTCGAAGCCTTTCTCGTCGAGCATCGGGACACCCAACTGCTCTGCTTTGGTGACTTTGCTGGCACCAGGTTCACTGCCGACGACGACGGCGAAGGTCTTCGCACTGACGCTTCCCGGACTCTTTCCACCACGTGCCTTGATGGCAGCTTCTGCCCCGTCGCGTGAGTAGTTCGCAAGCGTGCCCGTGACGACCACGGCTTTGCCTGCGAGAGTCTGTGGTTCAGAGCTGCGTTCGACTCTGCCGAAGTCGACTCCGGCCTCGCGTAACTTCTCGACGATTGCCATGTTCTCTGCCTTCGTGAACCACGATGACACCGACTGAGCGATGACCTCGCCGACACCTTCGACAGATGCAAGTTGCTCGTTCGATGCGGATGCAATCGCATCGAGTGTTCCGAACTCGCTCGCGAGCGACTCTGACGCCGCTGGGCCGAGATGTTTGATGCCAAGAGCAGTCAGCAACTTCGGGAGCGGGCGTGTGCGCGATGACGAGATTGAATCGACGAGATTTTTCGCGCTGATGTCGGCAAACCCCTCGAGTTGCAACAGTCGGTCAATCGTCACGAAATAGAGGTCGCCTACATCTGACACGTAACCCGCATCAGACAACGCGAAGACAGTTCGCTCACCAAGACCCTCGATGTCCATTCCACCGCGAGAAGCGAAGTGGATGATGCGTTGGTCTCGTTGGAAAGGACACAACGGTTCGATACATCGCGTGTCGGCTTGGTCGTCGGGTTTCACCAACGTGCTCTTCACCGGACATGGACACGTCTCTGGGAAGACCCACGATTTCGACTTCTTCGGACGCAGTGACAACACTGGTCCGACAACTTCGGGGATCACGTCTCCTGCCTTGCGTACGACAACCGTGTCGCCTGGTCGAACGTCTTTCAGGGCGACCTGGTCACGGTTGTGCAGTGTCGCCATGCTCACTGTTGACCCGCCGACAAAGACTGGTTCGAGCACGGCGAATGGCGTGGCACGACCGGTACGTCCGATTGACACTTGGATGTCTTTCAACACTGTGTTTCGCTCTTCTGGCGGGAACTTGAACGCAATCGCCCACCGTGGCGCACGCGACGTAAAGCCGAGAGTGTCGCGTTGTCGAAGATCATCGACTTTGACGACGACTCCGTCGATGTCATACGGCAGTTCATGCCTGTGTTCTTTCCATGTGTCGCAGAAGGCGTAGACATCGTCGAGTGTCCCAACTGCGCGAATCTCGGGATTCACCGGGAAACCAAGCGCACCGAGGAACTCGAGGGTGTCGTGATGGTGGGTGAACTCGGGCCCACCACGTACCTCGCCGAGTTGGTAGCACCACAGGCTGAGGTCACGCTCGGCAGTGATGCGTGGGTCTTTTTGACGGAGGCTCCCAGCACCTGCGTTGCGTGGGTTCACCGGAACGGAAAGTGGTCCGCGACCATCGGCTGCTCGACGCACGTTCTCTGCCTCTTTTTCTGCACGTAGTCGATGAAATGCCTCGATCGACATGTACACCTCGCCGCGCACTTCGAGCACATCTGGCACCGGATGCTTCTTTGTGCCAGTGAGCGTCTTCGGCAGAGATGAGATGGTCGCGACATTGGCGGTGACGTCTTCACCGACTTTCCCGTCGCCGCGAGTGGCTGCTTGGACCAAGACTCCGTTCTCGTACCGGATACTGATTGCGAGGCCGTCGATCTTCAGCTCGCAGACATACGAACACTCGACTCCGCCGAGACCTTTCGCGACTCGCTCGCCCCATGCGTGCAACTCGTCGCTATCCATCGCATTGTCGAGACTGGTCATCGGCACCGCGTGGACGACAGGGGCAAATGTAGTGAAGGACGCTCCCCCGACGGTTGCAGTTGGTGAATCGGCGGTCGCCAAGTTGGGATGTTCAGCCTCGATGAGGGCGAGTTCTTTCACTAACGCGTCATACTCGGCGTCACTTATTTCCGGAGTGTCCTCGGCGTAGTAGCGGTCATTGTGATGACGGATGAGATCGCGCAACTGTGTGACACGTTGTTCAAGGCTTGAGCTGTCACTCACGACAGACGTGACCTTCTTCTTCGTCGCCATCAGTGATACAGACTAGAAGCCAGGTGTGGCAGAACTGTCTGACATCTGATGTGATGCTCGTCCGGCGACATCTGACAGAAGTCGGAACACATGATTCGCGACACCGTCGGTATGAGTGCCGAGTCCGCATGCCGGACTGAACAGACTGTGCGATTGCAACAGTTCGGGTTCGACACCAGCTGCGGCAAGTGACGACCACACATCAGAGAGTTGTCGCCATGCCCGCTCAGGTGTCTGTGCGATTGGTCCATCGGTGCGCACGACACCCCATGCCACCATTCCCCCGCGCTGCATCATCTCGGCAAGTCGACCCACGTGATGAAGCAATTGATCAGATGACTCACCGCTCGGAACGGGAACGGAGATGATGGATGAACCAATCGAGAACAACACCGGCCAGTCAATGTCACCACAACAATGCACACCTGACAGATGGTCATGGCCGATGGCCGCAAGAGCACCGCTCACTAGGTCGACAACGTCGTCAGCGGACATGCCGGGTTCATCAAGCATCGCCGATGTGAGAGACGGCTCGTCGAGGATGACCAATTGTCGAGCGACCGGAAAGACTTCCTCAAGTTGACTTTGCACCGCGCGAATGTGGGCTCGCACTGCACGCAAGGACAGAGTGAAGGCGACGCGCGCACCAAGTCCGACACGACACAAGGCAAGTCCCAACGTCACAGGTCCGACACATTGCCACTTGACGAGCGGCGTGGCGACCCTGACCGGCTCTTGGCGCGCTGCTTCGAAGAACGCCCGGTACCCACCGAATGCGTCAGCGAGGAAATCAACCGTGATCGGTACGTCCCGCTCGAGCACCTGCGTGTCGACACTGATGCCGCCGTATTGTCCGACCGCCACTCCTTCAATTCCGACGAGGGCCTGGGCGATCATGCCTTCAGCTGGAGAGCGACGTGGAAGTGTCGGAAGTGTGGGAATTGTCGTCGATGTCCATGCGCATTCCGCCGCCAAAGTGGCGTCACGATGAGGAAGGCTGCCGACACCTATCGTCGAACATGGCGCGATGATGTCCGCCGCCACGCAGACCGTCGCGATGTCGCCAGACGGCACAGCGACGCCAGAGAGCGCATCGATGCGCACGGGATTGTTCTGCTGCTGTCGAGCCATGAGCAACCCCTTTCCCTCGAAGTGGCGACTTCGTTTGTCAATCGCGACTCTATTGAGACTGGGGTTCTGGCGCCTATGCGGAGCACACTATGGGGGTGAGCGTGACGCCTTCTCCCCTGGTGTGGGTCTTGCGCACATCGTGGGTCGCCCTGTTGCTCCCCTCGCCGTGGCACGTGGCCGCTCATCACTCGACATCGGTCAACATCGTGCTCATCGCTGGCGGGTGGATTCTCGGCAGCGCCGGATTGCTATCGTCTTTGGCTCTCACCGCAGTCGGCCTCACCGTCGTTCGACTCGTCACCTTGCCGATGGTCGTTCTCGTCGCGTCACAACTTTCCTACGGCATCGCCGACGACAATGCGACATTTTCAATGACAGTGTCCCTCGTGGCGGTCGCATGCGCAGCCGTACTTGCCTGCACTCCCAGCATCGCAACGGCGATGGTGCAGGCCGGGGCGTACGGCGACGAGAGTAGGTTCCCGTTGCGCACTCCGGTTCCTTATGTCGCACCCGCGGCACTTGTTTACATCGGATACACCGCGGCCGTCGTCACCGGGCCGTTGCTACTCGCAGCGCAGTCGTATGTGTTCGGTGGAATCATCACATTCGTCGCAGTCACCGCGTCGTTCAAGGTTCCGCGGCGCCTACATCAACTCTCGCGCCGTTGGCTCGTCATCGTGCCAGCTGGAGTCGTGGTGCACGACCATTTGGTACTTGCAGAGACTTTTATGGTGCGACGCGTGAATCTCGCCGACGTGCGCGCGACCGACGCGCCTGGAGAGGAGGCAGACCTCACAGGTGGTGTGCTCGGTCGACGGCTTGTCGTTTCGTTGACAGCACCAGACAAAGTTGTCCTCTCTGCGATCACACGTCGAATGCTCGGCACCACCGAAGCTCTGCACGTGTCGTCTTTCGCGGTAGCTCCTCGCCACAGCGATGCCGTGGTGGCGCGACTCAGGAAGTGACGATGCCTCCACCGACGACATACGTGTCCGTGGAGTCATAGAAAACGACAGTCTGTCCAGGTGCGACACGTCGTTGTGGCTTGTCCCACACGAGTCGTACCGAGTCGTCAGATGCCTTCGTGATCGAAGCGGCGTGGCGCGCTCCGTGGGCACTGCCTTGCACCAACACGTCGCGTGGCATCGTGGGCTTGTCGTCACTGTGTGGCCAACACAGTTCGTTGACAGTGACGTCGTGCGTGAGCAGGTCATGTTCGCCGCCAACGACGACACGGCGACTCTTCACGTCAACATCGACGACATACCGCTTGTCGCCACCACCGAGATTGAGTCCGCGACGTTGGCCGATTGTGACCAACTCGACCGCAGAGACTTCACCAGCTGGGCGTCCATCGGTGTCGACGACATCTGCCGGATTGAACGCAATGCGCTTGGCCAAGAACCCTTCACGGCCCGCCGTGGACTGGATGAAACAGACGTCTTGGCTGTCGGGCTTGCTCGCAGTGCGCAGACCGTGCGATGTGGCGATGGCACGAACATCTGCCTTCGTGAGCCCTCCAACCGGAAACAACGTGCGCTCGAGGGCTCGGCCTCGCAACATGTGGACCACGTAGCTCTGGTCTTTCTTCATGTCTGCACCCCGAGCGACGCGCAACGCTCCACTGCCATCGGTGTCGATTCGTGCATGGTGCCCGGTGGCGACTGCATCGAAACCGAGTGCGTCGGCCCGCTCGAGCAATCGGTCGAACTTGAGGTGACGATTGCACTCCACGCACGGGTTCGGCGTCACACCCGAGGCATGTGCTCGCACATACGGATCGACGACATGGGCATCGAAATCGTCCGAAAAATTGAACACAAGGTGGTCGACATCGAGCTGTTGGGCGACTCGTCGCGCATCATCGACATCACTGACCGAACAGCAGCCTGTGTCGCTTTCGCCGCCCCACAGTCGCATCGTGACCCCGACGATGTCGTGACCCTGTTCACGCAGAAGCAATGCGGCAACGGACGAGTCGACCCCACCCGACATGGCGACAAGGATCTTCATCGCGCACCTGCGGTTCCTGAACGGGACCGCAATGTGGCCGCAGCATCTGCCACGATGCGCACCGCGGCATCGACGTCGTTTTCTGTCGTGGTGTGTCCGAGGCTCAGGCGCAACGCGCCCATGGCACGCGACTTCGGCACGCCCATCGCCGCGAGAACATGGGACGGCTCCATGGCTCCGCTCGCACACGCTGATGCTGCGGAGGCGCAGAGTCCCTGCTCGTCCAGTAGGTACAAAAGTGCTTCGTTCTCGAGATTCTCGATGCACACATGGACGATGCCTGGCACCGCTGCGCCACCCGACAGCGTGAGTGAGCAACCTTCGACAGATGACATCAGTCCTTGCACGAGCATGTCGCGAAGAGCCGACACGCGAGCCAGTTCTACCGGTCGAGATGCATGTGTCACGGCGAGTGCTGCAGTGGCACCGACAATGCCGGCAACATTGAGCGTGCCGCTGCGTCGATCACGCTCTTGTCCGCCACCATAAATGAGTGGTTCAAGACTGAGTCCATCACGTATCGCCATGATGCCGACGCCCTTCGGACCACCGAATTTGTGTGCCGACAGCGTCATGACGTCGACATGAGGCCAAATGTCTCGAAGGTCTAACCAGCAGGCAGCTTGCACCGCATCGGTGTGAAGGATCGCCTGCGGAGCGCGACGACGTACCGCGCGAGAGATCTCCACCATGTCACTCACGACGCCGACTTCGTTGTTCACGGTCATCACCGACACCACACTCGTGCCGTCGCCATCGCGCAGAGTGTCACGCACCAACCTTGCGTCTAGTGCACCGTTCGGTGCCACTGGTAGCACTCTGCCGGCGACATGCTCCACACAATGCAGCACGGCATGATGTTCAGCTACCGAGCACACCGCCGTGCCGCCATTGCGACGAACTGCACCAAAGATCGCCGAGTTGGCACCTTCCGTGCCGCCGCTTGTGAACACCACTTCTCCGGGGCGACAACCGATCACCTCGGCCACCACATCGCGCGCTTCATCGATTGCGCGACGGGCGACACGTGAGAAACGATGCGAACCCGACGGGTTGGCGAACACCACGTCATGAAACGGATCCATCGCGGCGCGAGCCTCTTGTCGCAGTGGAGAGGTGGCGGCGTGGTCGAGATACACGTACCCCCCGACGCCACCGTTTGCACTCGTACTGCTCATCTCTTCAAGGCTACCGATGCCCTCTGCGGCTCGGTCCCGTGCTGAACTGTCCACATGGGCACTGATGCCGCGCGCTACGGAGACGTGTTTGCACCTGTGTACGACGAGTGGTACTCAGACCTCGACGACAGCGACTTCATCGCCTACATCACGAGGTGTCGTCGGGGTGATGATCGCCTCCGCGTGGTGGAGTTGGGTGTCGGCACTGGTCGGCTGGCCGAGGCATTCGTCGCTGCAAGGGGTCACGTGAATGATCTGTACACCGGCATCGACTCGTCCAATCTGATGCTCGAGCGACTCGCGGAACGTGAGATGTCCATCTCCATCACGGCAATCCACGGTGACATGGCCACTGCGTTGCCAGACGGCCCCTTCGATGTCGTCTTCTGCGGCTACAACACCATCTTCAATCTTCCCGACGACGACGCGCTCGCACGGTGCCTGCACGAAGTCGTGCGCGTGCTCGCACCCGACGGTGACCTTTTCATCGACGTCGCTGTCCCCATGCCACACGTCGTAGAAGGAAGCGACGCTGTGTCGCCCGGGCCCCGCGCCGTGCTGCGAGGTGGACACAAGATCCTCAGCTCGAGCACACACGATGCGAAGTCGCAGACCGTGTCAGGTGAGTTCGTGCACTTTGCCTCACCGACCGACGTTCGCCGATATCCGTGGTCGATCAGGTACTGGACGACAGAGCAGTTCGACACAATCGCAGCGCAAAGTGGGCTTCAGTGCGTCGAGCGCGTGGCAGACGGCGTCGGTACTCCCTGGACCCCGAACAATTCACGACACATAAGTCGGTTCCGTGTCGCCACTTAGCGTGGCGACGGCCGTATCCTTGAGGAGTAGTGAGTCAACTTCGATTGAACATCCTCACCGGCCGATGGGTCACGGTGGTGTCGAACCGGGCAAAGCGCCCCTCTGATTTCGCGCCACGCAGCACACAAGTCGAGTCAGATCCAAGTCGACCCTGTCCGTTTTGTCCCGGACAAGAGTCGGAACGCGAGATGTTGCTGGAACAGCGCAATGGCAACGGTGAGTGGAGCTTGCGGGTGGTCGCGAACAAGTTTCCCGCTTTCGAAGGCGACGAGTCACTCGCAGTGCGCAATCTCGGGCCGGTTCATGTCATGGCCGAGGCGAGTGGAACTCACGAAGTTTTCGTGCTCGGTCGACAACACGACGGACGTGTCAATGAATTCGATGACGAGATCATCGCCGACATGATGATGACGTTGCGTGATCGTTTCACGGCTCACGGAAAGTTGCCGAACGTGCGTTACACACAAGCGTTCATCAACCACGGACGCGAAGCCGGTGCATCGCTTTCGCACCCGCACGGTCAATTGCTCGGTCTTCCATTCGTCCCGGGCGAAATTCTCGAAGAAGAGCGTGCCTTCGAACGATTCAAAGGTGGTTGCATCATCTGCACCACCATCGAAGCCGAAACGGCCGAACGCGAACGAGTCATCGTCGAAACAGACGATGCTGTCGTGGTGTGCCCATTCTGGAGCGCTGGACCCTACGAACTGCTCGTCATGCCGCGTGCGCACGATGCCCACATCACTGACTCATCGAACACCACACTGGCAGGCGTTGGTCGTGCGATTCGTGACGCCCTCGATCAATTGGTGCGCACTCTCGGTGACATCGCTTTCAACGTCGCGTTCCACACCGCACCGTCACATCACTCCGGCCAGTACCACTGGCACGTGCATCTCTGGCCGAAACTCAGCACCACTGCTGGGTTCGAACGGGGAACCGGCGTCATGATCAACGTCGTGCCGCCTGAAGACGCTGCTGCAGAGCTGCGCAAGACGTCGGCCGCAGTCTGACGATCGTCATGGGTCGCATTCAGGTCTCGGTGACAATCGACGCCCCCGTCTCGCGTGTGTGGGACGTCGTGGAACCAGTCGAGCGACACGTCGACTGGATGGCAGATGCTGTAGCCATCCGATTCACGACCGAACAGACCCGCGGAGTGGGCACGACATTCCTGTGCGACACCAAGGTCGGGCCAATCACTCTCGTGGACGAGATGACAATCACCGAATGGACTCCGGGCGAAGCCATGGGTGTCCGTCACACTGGGGTTGTCACCGGCACTGGTCGCTTCACATTGGTCGAATCTGAACCCGGTACGACGCTTTTCACCTGGACAGAAGACCTGTCGTTTCCGTGGTGGCTCGGCGGGAAACTCGGCGAAATCATCGGCGGCAAGGTCGTCATGCGCTTCATCTGGCGTCGCAATCTTGTGGCGCTGAAAAAATTGGTCGAGTCGGCCTAAATCAATCTGGCTGCGGCCCGCACGAGTGCGGTCGATCCGACGCCGAGAATCAATACAGCGGTCAATGGCAACCGT
The DNA here is from genome assembly GCA_005789925.1 of Actinomycetota bacterium. Taxonomy (GTDB): domain Bacteria; phylum Actinomycetota; class Acidimicrobiia; order Acidimicrobiales; family Ilumatobacteraceae; genus UBA2093. The sequence continues at coordinate 11,691 of SXWG01000004.1, forward strand.
CTCGTCGTCGCTGCTGCTGCCACAGAAACACCGACAAGGCGAGCATCGATGACGAGTTCCTGTCCCACGGTGACAGTGTCTTTCATAATGAGAGCTGCAAGCAATGCAGCAGGGATCAATGTGAGGCAGCGATTCACGACGGCGGGCAACTCACGACCACCGAGCACGACCAGGCCAAGCACTTTGAGCGCATACGCCCCGAGGGACAGCCACGCGACGAGCCACCAACTCACGGGGCAACCTCTGATGATTGCCCTGATGAATCGTCGTCCTCATGTGCGACCAGACCCACGAACACGCCGACTGACGACAAAAGAATAGGAAGGCCAATCGGCAGGAACGGTGTCAGCACGAGCGTGACGGTGGCACCGATGACTGCTGCTCGCCGTCCGCTTCGCGTCGCAAGGTGCGGTGCGACCATCGCCACGAACACCACAGGGAACGCTGCGTCAAGACCGAACGTCTCAGGATCAATCGAAGAGCCTGCGAGTGCTCCGATCAACGTTCCGAGATTCCAGCACGTGAACAGCATCACCGCGCATGACCAGAAGGCCCAGTCCTTCGCTCGTTGATCGGGTGCCGCTGACGTCATCGCCGTCGTCTCATCGATCACGAACTGGGCCGCCAGCATCCGCTTCGTGAGCGAACCTCTGATGGACGGCGACAGCGCAAGCCCGTACACGCCGTTACGTGCAGCCAACAAAAGACCACCGCTCACGGCACTCGCGACCGAACCCCCAGCAGAAATGACACTCACCGCGGAGAACTGCGACGCACCGGTGAACACAAGTAACGAGAGGAGACACGTCTGAAGGACCGACCCACCGGCGCTCACGGACAAGACGCCGAACGAGATGGCATAGATCCCGCTTGCCACTCCGATCACGACAGACGCGCGCACGACGTCGCGCATGTCGTGTGGAACATGGGGACGGGGCATGACTCAGCGCCCAGTGAACGTGGCTTTGCCGGGTCCGTTCTGCAAGAAGCTCTCCACCCCGATGCGGCTGTCCTCAGACGCAAACACTTCGACGAAAAGCTCACGCTCATGCGCAAGTCCATCAGGAAGAGGACGGTCAAGACCCTCGATGACTGCTCGTTTGATGAGTCGCTGTGCGACCGTTGCACCAGTTGCGACCGAACTCGCAAGCTCGAGCGCCCGCTCGTCGAGACGATCGGATTCCACCACTTCATCGGCTAGTCCGATGCGAAGAGCTTCGTCACTTCCGACATGGCGGCCAGTGACCATCATCTCAAGCGCTCGAGATCGGCCCACGACCCGTGGAAGACGTTGGGTTCCCCCACCACCGGGAATAATGCCGAGCAACACTTCGGGCTGACCGAACACTGCTTTTGTCGAGGCGATTCTGTAGTCACACGCGAGCGCGATCTCGCAACCACCACCGAGCGCATATCCGCTGACTGTCGCGATGACGAATGCTGGCAGCGCGGCGATGGCATCGGCTGTGCGGTGAAAATTCTCGGTCACGCGTCGCGCTTCGTCCTGACCACCGAACTCAGTGACGTCTGCTCCTGCTGCAAACAATCGCGAACCACCTGTGATGATGACCGCTGCAGAGTTGGCAACTCGCTCATCACGGGTCGCGTCGAAGAGCGACGTCAACACGTCACCTGACAGTGCATTCATCTTCGGGTTGTTCAGCGTGAGTCGGGTCACACCCTCGACAGGAACATCGACCAAGACTTTTGGCGCGACCTCGCTCATGCGCCGACGCCTCGCAACATTTTGTCGGCCGCAGACCACGGATCGACCCGACGCTCGAGCACGCTGCGCTGAATATCGTCCCACTTCTCCCCCGTGAGAATGTCGCGGGCTCGGTCATCAAGTCGGCGAGCCACGATCTCACGAAGCTCTTCCCGCAAGCGGAACTCGCGTCGTCGGCCAAGCTCACCGTTCGCATCGATGAACTGTCGATGGCGCAACACTTCGTCCCACAATGCAGGAACACCCACACCGCTCGTGCCGACGGTGGCCAGCACAGGAGGACGCCAGTCGTCTGCAGACAGGTCGGACAAGTCGAGCATCTGCTCGAGGTCGCGTCTCGTCTCGTCGGCTCCTTTGCGGTCAGATTTGTTGATGACGAAGATGTCGGCGATTTCCATGAGACCGGCTTTGTTCGCCTGCACCGAATCACCCCAACCAGGGTTCACCACGACAACTGTGGTGTCTGCCTTCCCCGCGATCTCGACTTCAACCTGACCGACGCCGACCGTCTCGACAAGGATCCATTTCTTCCCCACAGCATCAAGCAGACGTATGGCCTCTGGGGTCGCGAGAGACAGACCGCCGAGATGTCCGCGAGTGGCCATCGACCGGATGAAGACTCCGGCGTCAAGGGCATGGTCTTGCATGCGCACTCTGTCGCCGAGAATCGCGCCGCCTGTGAACGGCGACGACGGATCAATCGCGAGAACAGCCACTTCAATTGACTGCGAGCGAATGTGTTTGATGGTGGCACTCGTGAGCGTGCTCTTGCCGGCCCCGGGTGCGCCAGTGATGCCGACGGTGTACGCACTTCCGCTCTTCGGGTACGCCATGCGTCCGATCTCGCGAGCGGCATCGCCACCGCGTTCGAGCAGCGAGAGGGTGCGTGCGAGGGCACCGCGATCACCGGTCGATGCTGCGTCAAACAGTTCGCGCGGTGACGATGAACGTGCTGACACTTATGAGACCTGCACCACTGCAGTGACGCCGTCGATTCGATCTTTCATGATGCGCTCAATTCCGGCTTTCATGGTCTGGTCGGATGCAGGGCACGTCGTGCAGGCTCCGACCAACTCGACAGACACGACTCCGGTTGATTCGTCGACGTCGCGGAGAACGATGTCTCCACCGTCGGCTTGTAATGCCGGACGAATGACCTCGATTGTCTCTTCAACCTGCGTACGCATTGACACAATGCTCAAATGTACCGGTACGGGACTACTCTTTCGAATTGTGTCGACCCGTCTGTACCTGAGCGTGTTGGCACACCAAGGTGGTTGGGACGAATTGCTCTTCGTGGCCAGCCCGATTGTGTTGATCATTGGTCTGCTTGCTGTGGCAAACAAGCGCGCAAAAGCCGTTCAGCGGGAGCGTGAAGCTTCGTCTTCGAGCAACGAGGTCAGTCAACCCGATTGATGCTGCCGCCGAGGCCAGCCAGGCGACCGACCAAGTCGTCATAACCACGATCAATGTGGTGGACATCCTGAATTTCGGTCATGCCCTGTGCCGCAAGTCCGGCGACCACGAGCGCAGCACCTGCCCGAATGTCGGGGGCCACCACCGTGGCCCCGACCAAATGGTCACGTCCTCGAACGACGGCATGATGACCGTCCACGGAAATGTCGGCACCTAATTTCCGCAATTCCTCGATGTATCGAAATCGACCGGGATACAAATTCTCAGTGACGATGCCTGTACCGTCCGCCGTTGCGAGCATCGCGACGAGAAGAGGCTTGTAGTCGGTGGCGATACCCGGATACGGAAGAGTCGCGACATCGACCGCCGACAATCGTTGATGACACGCCACTTTCAACCCGCCGTCAATCGGAAGAATCGACATTCCCATGTCGGCATATCTCGTCAGCAGCATCTCCATGTGACCAGGAACAGCACGATTCACTTCGATGTCACCGCCACACATGGCCACCGCTGCGATGTACGTTGCCGCCTGCACACGATCGCTCACGACGTCATGCACACATGACTGCATCGATTCAGGCTTCACTCCGCGTATCACCAGAGTCGAGGTTCCGACCCCGTCGATGTGGGCGCCCATCGAACGCAGCATCGCGCAGAGGTCACCGATTTCTGGCTCGCGCGCAGCGTTGGAAATCGTCGTCACACCATCGGCGACGACCGCTGCCATCAGGATGTTCTCAGTCGCGCCGACACTCGGA
>SXWG01000035.1 GCA_005789925.1 Actinomycetota bacterium
GATGTGGAAGCACGTTCAACAGCGCGGTGCCGACCACAGCCCCAATGAGAGCACCGACCACCAACCATGCTGCGACGGGCCAATCGACATGGTCGTGCACCCAGTAGGTGACAAGGCTCGACGCCGCGATCGGAAGCACGGCCGCCAGTGAAGTGCCGTGCGAGGTGCGCTGGTCCATGCGAGCAAGAAACACCAGCCCCGGCACGATGAGGATGCCGCCACCGACGCCAAAGACCCCTGACAACAGCCCAGCTGCCAACCCCACGACCAGCGCTGGACCGGTGGGAAGGCTCGCGCTCTCTGATTTTGTGCAATTGTGCAAGACCAGCCCCCCGCTGAAATCAATTCGATGGAACGGTCCGAAATCGCCGCATCCCGTGTCAGTACGCCAAAACTACTCGTATCCTTTGTCCTCTTACCCAGTGGGAGGGTGTCCAAGCCCCCCCAAAACATCCAATCTGCGGGGAGAAGAAATGCAGAAGAAAACCGGACGTCGCGTTGCGGCGCTCATCGTGGGTCTTGGCCTTGTGGCCGCTTCCTGTGGTGGCGATGACAGCTCGACCGACACAACTGCAGCGTCAGACACGACTGCTGCAGCATCAACATCCAATGGCGAACTCGAGGGCATGAAGGGCACCACTCCGATGGTGGAACTTTCCCAAGAGTTCAAGGACCGTCTCCTTGAGGTCGATCCTGCACTGACTGACTACTCATACGCCGCCGAGACATACGACTCGGTGACTGTGATTGCTCTCGCAGTGGAGAAGGCACAAGACGACGGCATTGCCTTTGCCTCTGAGATCAACGGCATCACGCGCGACGGTGAAAAGTGCACCGACTTCGCGTCATGCGCTGCTCTCATCAAAGAAGGTAAGGACGTCGACTATGACGGCGTTTCTGGCCCACTCGAGTTCTCCGGTAACGGCGAGCCCCTCAAGGCTTCCTACGGAGTTCTTCAGTTCGGTGCAGACAACCGTCTCGACGACACCAAGACCACATACATCGAAGCAGCAGCTCCGGCCGACGCCGACGTTGCCCAGGTTGCTGTTGAAGGCGACCGCAAGGGTGACGGCGTGCTGACCATCGGCTCGATCCTGCCGCAGACTGGCTCACTCGCCTTCCTCGGACCACCGGAATTCGCTGGTTTCGACCTCGCCATCAAAGACCTCACTGCTGCGGGTGGCGTGCTGGGTAAGGACGTTGTGGGTATCAAGGGTGACTCTGGTGACGCCACCACTGACACTGCCTCGAAGACAGTTGACGCTCAGCTTTCGCAGAACGTCGACGCAATCGTCGGTGCAGCGTCGTCTGGTGTGAGCCTCACCGTGATCGACAAGATCACGGCTGCTGGCGTCGTACAGTTCTCGCCTGCGAACACCTCGAAGAAGCTCTCTGACTACGCCGACAAGGGTCTCTACTTCCGTAGCGCCCCATCGGACATCGTTCAGGGTGCAGTGTTGGCTGAAGTCATCAAGGGTGACGGCGCATCGAACGTGGCGATCATCGCTCGTAACGACGCATACGGCACCGGCTTGGCCGAAGACCTCGCGAAGAACCTGGAAGCAGGTGGCGCAAAGGTCGTCGTGACCAAGATCTATGACGAGAAGGCAACCGCATTCGACGCGGAAGTCGACGAGATCAAGGCCGCTGGCCCAGACGCAGTCGCAATCATCGGTTTCGATGAGAGCTCCAAGATCCTCGCCACCATGGTGGAAAAGGGTGTTGGACCGAAGACCATCAAGGTCTACGGATGTGACGGCAACATGGGTAACGCCCTTGGTGAGAACTTCGACGCAGGTAACTGATATCTGTATCGAATCTCATTCGATCAACGGAAAGGCCCGGGCGAACGCCCGGGCCTTTCTCATTTCCTGAGGTCTTCACCCAAGGTCAGTCGAAGACCAGTTCGAAAGTCACTGACTGTCTCGTGACACGAAATCCGAGTCGTTCATATACCGACACCGCACCTGTGGGATTGTCGCTATCGACATACAGCCCAGCATGGGTAAGGCCTTCGCTGCGGTACAGGTCGGCCGCCGATGCGATGAGCACTGACGCCACTCCCCGCTTACGCCAATTCCGCAATGTGGCAACTTTGTCAATCCACCCGACTCGTTCAACATTGCCTCCGACTTCTACGTCGTCATCAGGGAATCGATTGCTGAGAAGAAAGCCAACGACGGCGCCAGACTCGTCGACAGCCGCAAGTGACAAGTCGCGCCGCACGGCAACTCCGGCCGTGAGATGTGACCAGCGCAGTTCGTCGTCTGGGGTTGACCCCCAGTGATCAGCGAATGCGTCGTTCTTTACGCGGCGAAGTTCTTCGCTATCGACTGAATTCCAACTGACGAGCCTGTAGTCATCGACCGTCATTGGCACCGGTATGTCGTTGAGGGGTGCACGCATCTCAGCGAACCAGCGCGCAGGAACCATTCCCAGGTCAGCGAAGATTGTTTGTGCATCGACATCAACCGTTGGTGCGTCGGTACGAATCAATCGCCTACCGAAGTTCGCACCCGCACGCAGTATCTCCTTGGCATGTCCTAAGCCCCATGCGGACAGCTCGCTACCGACTCCACGTGAGAGAAATTCTGGAAGCACTCGTGCAAACACATAACAACGTTGGTCGTGCGTGTCGCTCGCTAGGTGATACGTGTACACGTAGCCCACAGGTTGCCCTTCGACGATCGCAAGACGAATGTCTGTTTCACGGTGAACAACTGGCTCTACGAACTCTTCATCAAACAGCTCGACGGTGTCGACAATCGGGATACCGAAGTGTCTGTTCCACGACGTAGAGATCTCCGCAACCGCCTCGAGATCGGCATCGGTGAATGGCCGAAGTTCGACCGACATCACGGGCCGTTCTCAGCTGCGTGAGGACTTCGCGAGAGTGCCGAGGTACAGCTCGATCACCTTCGGGTCTTTCAACAACTCACGACCTGTGCCGGTGTAGGCGTTGCGACCCTGGTCGAGCACATAGCCACGATCAACCACTTGTAGACACCGGCTGGCGTTCTGCTCGACCATGAGTATTGCGACACCGGACTCGTTGATCTTTTTGCACTGGATGAACACCTGGTCTTGCAATGCCGGAGACAGACCGGCGGAAGGCTCGTCCAGTAGCAACACCGTCGGCTTCAACATGAGCGCACGACCCATCGCCACCATTTGGCGCTCGCCACCAGATAGCGACCCAGCCCGCTGATCGATGCGTTCGCCAAGTCGAGGAAACATGTCGACGGCATACTCGAGTCGCTCGTCGAGCATGTCGGGGCGCAGGAAGCAACCCATTTCTAGGTTTTCGCGCACTGTCAGCGATGGGAACACATTGCGTGTCTGAGGAACGAAGCCGACACCACGAGCAACGAGCTCGTAGGGCTTCATGCCGGTGATCTCTTCACCATTCAGCTTCACGTGACCACTACGGATGCTGACCAAGCCGAGCACGGCCTTCAAGAGCGTCGACTTACCAGCACCATTCGGGCCAATGATGCCAACGAACTCACCAGCAGCGACGGTGAGGTCACATCCGTTCAGGATGTTGACTTCAGCGACGTACCCGGCGAGGACGTTCTCGACATCGATGACGTTTGCAGCCATCAGCCACCCCCCAAGTCAGAGTCGTGATGTGCACCGAGATAGGCATCGATGACCGCCTGATTTGAGCCGATATCGTCTGACGTTCCTTCGGCGATAACCACTCCCTCGGCCATCACGATGATCCAGTCGCTGATCTCGCGCACCATGTCC
>SXWG01000036.1 GCA_005789925.1 Actinomycetota bacterium
AGCGCTCGACAAGCGTGCCGACATCGTTAAGAAGGCTAACGAATCACTTGCTCGCATGATCGACGATCTTCAGGCCATCGCCATATCGACCGACAAAGGCCGTGCCCTCGTGCCGCAATGGCTCGCTGATTACCGCACCTATCTTGACGACCGCGCCGATTACGTGACACTTCTGCGATCTGGGACCTTCGATCGGTTCTCAGAGACACAATTCGAAGGTGTGCCAATTTCGGAACGCATTGGTAAGTTCGCCAAAGACAATGAGATGCGGGCGTGCATTCCGCCGTTTGATCTCGTCACGTGAACCGTCCCGTCTCTGTCGACCAAGGGTGAGTTTCTAACGGGCGTGGCTTTGCCATCCCACACCGGGAGCGTGCGATCGAATCACTCGTGCGGGTGCTCCGACAGCGACCGAGTAGTCAGGGATATCGCTTGTGACCACCGAGTTCGCACCGACAACGACGTGCTTTCCGATGGTCACGCCGGGCAACACGATCGTTCCGTGACCGAGCCACGAACTGTCTCCGATGCGCACCGGTCGCTCTGATTGAGTTTGTTGCGAGATGGGAAGGTCGACGTCCTCGTATCCGTGATTCTGATCAGTGATGTACACATGATGTCCGGTCCACACGTCGTTGCCGATTTCGATGGAGAAATGGCCGACAATGCCACTTCCACGACCGATCAGACAACGGTCACCGATCGTCACCGTCGGAGCCGACAACATCTTCTGACCGGGAACCATTCCTGCGGCCAGAGCGACATGGGGGCCAATCATGGTGTCGCGTCCGATTGAGATGTAGTTCTCGTTGTAGAGCGTCGTCGGAGGCCAACAAATGATGCTTCCCGAACCGAAGGAATGAAACTTCTTGCCACGTGAACCACGAGGGCCAATCGCAGCCCAGCGCGACAGCATCGCACTCATCCGGGCATATCCCGCACCGACCATCCGCCTGACCACGTCACAACGCTATCCATGGCCTCCCGAGAGTCCCCGAGACAAGCGGAGCATCCCCGATGTTCGACCGTAACATTCGAGTCATGGCAGCCAATGGGGATCACACCCCGCGAGCGAAAGTAACGGTGCCCTGGCTTCTGCAGGCCAAGCACGAGGGACGTCGCATTGCGATGATCACTGCGTACGACGCCACGTTTGCGGCCATCGCAGATGACGCAGGTGTCGATGTTCTCCTTGTTGGCGATTCAGTCGCCACCGTGATGCAAGGTGAGCGCACCACGCTCCCTGTGTCGCTCGAAGAAATGGTGTACCACACACGAATCGTTGCAGCCGCACGACCGAAAGCTCTCGTGGTCGGCGATCTGCCGTTCGGGACCTACCAACAAGGAGCAACGACCGGCATCGACAGTTCAGTGCGCATCATCAAAGCAGGTGCAGAGTGCGTCAAGCTCGAAGGTGGAGTGAGCGTCGCACACGTCATCGAAGCCATCGCCACAGCAGACATTCCCGTCATGGGTCACATCGGCCTAACGCCGCAGAGTTATCACAGAATGGGTGGGAACAAAATCCAGGGTCGTCAACACGGAGATCAGGCCGGTCAGCGCGACCGTCTTCTACAAGATGCACACGCAGTCGAACAGGCAGGTGCGTGCGCACTCGTCATCGAGGGTGTTCCAGCTGACCTAGCTGCAGAGATCACTGGCAAGATGTCCATACCAACTATCGGTATCGGAGCGGGCCCGTCATGTGACGGTCAGGTGCTCGTCCTGCACGATGTGTTGGGTTTGTCCCATCGCAAACTGAGTTTCGCGAAGCCGTATGCAGATCTTCTCTCCGCGAGCACCAACGCAATCTCCGAATATGTCAAGGAAGTCCGTGACAACACTTGGCCAGACGCCGAGCATTCATTCTCCTGACGCCACATATCGTCGGCACGACATGATTGTCATACGCACCCCTCACGACATGCTCTCGTGGGCCAAGGCTCAGAGGACGTCAGTATCCGTCGCCGGATTTGTACCGACGATGGGGGCACTGCATGAAGGACACATGTCGCTGATGAGACTTGCGCGACAACAATGCGAGACGGTGGTCGTCTCAATTTTCGTGAACCCCACTCAGTTCAACCAGCCGACCGACTTCGAGACATACCCGCGACCAGAGGCTGAAGACCTGGCCGTCTGTGAGGCCTGTGGTGTCGACGTCGTCTTCGTGCCCACCGCTGAACAAATGTACCCCCGTGGATATGCCACCACAGTTCTGCCTGAAGGCGTGGCGGACACGATGGAAGGAGCATCGCGACCGGGACACTTCGCCGGAGTCACCACAATCGTGACCAAGCTCTTCAACTGCGTCGCACCTGATCGTGCCTATTTCGGCGAGAAGGACTTTCAACAACTCGCCGTCGTGAAGCAACTGGTTCGAGACCTCAATCTCGGGGTGACGATTGTTCCTGGTCCTACGGTGCGCGATAAAGACGGACTTGCATTGTCGAGCCGGAACGCCCGCCTGTCGCTAAAGGAACGAACTGCAGCCGGACTCATTCCCGTCATTCTTTGGGAAGCTCAATGCATGGCTCGAGATGGTCGCCAGACTATTGACGTCGTGGGTCACGTCTCGATGAGACTCAGGGATGTTCCCTACTCACGCATCGATTACGTGACCGTTGTTGACTGG
>SXWG01000037.1 GCA_005789925.1 Actinomycetota bacterium
CGCGATGGCGCGCTCGGCAGCTTTCGCCGGCGAATACAGTGCGATGTTCGCACTGCCCTCCATACCCGATGGCGATGTGATGAGTATGAGGCGGCCGCTACCTTCACCAGGTGCGCGACGAGAGGACTCTTGAAGATGCGGATATGCAGCCCGTGCGCAGAAGAAACAGGCCCACACGCCAGTCTTCGACATGAGCTTCCAATTCTTCTCAATCGTCGCCTCGTGCATCTGGTGTGGAACCGCACCTGAGAATGCGTTGTGCACCACGATGTCGAGCCGGCCGTGTCGCCGGACTGTCTCGTCGACGCACTGCTGCACTGAGTCACCTTTTGCAACATCGGTGACGATGCACTCTGCAATGCCCCCCGCTGCACGAATCGCATCTGCCACTGGCTCACCAGTTTCCGCGCGACGCGCAGCGAGTATGACGGTCGCACCTTCCTCAGCCAAACGTCGAGCGATACCTTCGCCCACACCCTGACCAGCACCGGTGACGATGGCCACCCGGTTCTGAAGTCGTGTCCCGGTCTGCGTCGTCACATCCATGATCCACCGTCCACGATGAATGTCTGGCCAGTCACATCACCTGCTGCATCACTGCAGAGCCATTGCACGATTCCTTTGGCACTCACCTCTTGTGAGATCGCGCGCGGTGCTATCGACACTGGCCCGGCGACGACTTCATCGATGCCATACGCCGCGGAGTCGAGTGCCACGGCATTCACGACGATTCCGTCCTTGCCCCACTGTCGCGCTGCCGACTTCACGACGATGCGTGCCGCCTCTGCGACTGCGGCTTGCGCGGAATAGCCAGCTGCCCCTGCCATCCCGATGAGTGGTGTCACCACCACCATTCGCGTACAACCAGCGGCATGGGCGTCTTGAAGTTCTTCGATGACTCTCTGTATCGGTTCTTCCCACAGCTCATGGATCTTTTCATCAGTCAAGTCGACCGCCATCGTGGGAGTGTCGGTCACATCGACGACAACGACACGTGCGTGTGGAGGTGCGTCGCCGAGGTGTCGTTTGATGGTGGCGGCATGTGTTGTCACGGGCGTGACGATACTTCAGGCCAGCACTCCGCGATGAGCCCGTCGGGCTGAAGCCAGCAATGCAGCTGACACGAATGAACTGAGTCCAGCCAGCGTCATCGAAGCCATCGGATTTCCTGTCAGATCATTCAATTGACCCGCGACAATCGGCGCCACTCCAGAGCCAATGCTGTAGATAAAGGCCATCGCACCCATCAATGATCCGAAATCTTCCGGCGGTAACAGGTCACGCGACACCATGCCGTCGAGCGCCGACAATGCGCCAATAGCTGCACCCGCAACGACGATGTACACGATTGCAACAACGACGTTTCTGCTTCCCAAAATGAGAAGACAGGACACGCCGACAATGACACGAGCGATGCCAAGCAGTCGCCAGGCATCTGAGCGTTCGACGAGCCGTGGAAGTGGCAACCGGCCGACCAGTTGAAACACTCCGCGCAGTCCCGCGAGTGAAGCGGCGGTCGCAGCAGTGAGCCCGGCCCACTTCATGGTCGGAACTTGGAAGACGAGAAGCACCGACACTCCGATGCTCGTGGTGAAGGACGCTGCGATGTTGAGACGAATTGCTCGATGCTTGAGTGCACTTCGTATCGCAGACAACAGGCCCGAAGAGCGTCTTTGCTCAACAGCAGCCCTCACGTGTCGAGTTGCAACCGCTGTGCACGCATAAGCACAAGCAGCGATGACAGCAGGAATGACCACTGCCGTGCGCCATCCCAACTTGTCCCGCATCACCTCGGTGAGTGGGATGGCTATTGGTGACGACAGAGCACCCCAGATGGTGATACGCGTGATAGTGCGAATGGGGTCATCGGGAAACAATCGAACTGCGACGGCTTGCGTCATCGCATAGAACGCCGACGCACCCATCAACCCACCACCGAGGCTGAAGGCGAGCACGAAGAACACCGCTGAATCAGTGGCGGCTGACAATGCATAGAGAAAACACCCGGCTGGACCAACGACCATGAACACGGCGAATGGACCGCGAACGTCGAGCCGACGTCCCGCAAAAACTGCGAACACTCCGGTCAATATGTTCGCTGCACCGTATGCGAAGCCGAGCACGCCGAGTCCGACACCAAGGTCGTCACCGATGTCATCGATGATGACGCCGTATCCGTAAAACCACGAACCATAGACGAGCACGGCGAGCATGCCGAGCATGTCGAGACGCCAGTGCTTCCACAGGAAGCCCTGGCCGTCGCGGGGCGACAATTCAGTTGGCTGCACGGACGAGAGCGTCGAGAGTCTTTTCCATATTCGCTGCATTGTGAGTCGAACGGTCTTTGACTCCGCTCACCACTCCACCGAGCCACGATGTGAACTTGCTGCGATGATCGATCCAGGAATGCGTGACACGAACACCAGTTGATGTTGGCTCGATCTCGTAGACCCAGTCACACCACTTCGATTTGCCGACGAGTAGAGAGAAGCCGAATGCACGTGGTTCATCACACTGGATGACTTCGACGGTCGTACTCCAGTTGCGTTTTCCATTCTTGTTACGTCCCTTGAATCGCACTCCGACGGCCGGGCCATTCGCGTCGATCCATTCGCCACCGCGATTTTCCGGTGACCACTCGCCCATGCGCGGAAGGTTGGTGACGAGACGCCACATGACATCTGGAGTGCATGCCGCTTCGCGCGAGACACTTACCTTTCGTTCCGTCGTGCTCATACTGGTCCCGCGAACATGGTCACTTGTGAGCCCTTCCAGCTCGGTGTTGGCTCACCTTCGTAACGTGCAATCTCGGTACGGCCGACGACGTGCCAATGCACTTCGTCAGGGCCGTCCGCGAGTCGCAGTGTGCGTTGGCTTGCATAGATGCGTGCAAGTGGAGTCCAATGCGAGATCCCCGTCGCACCGAACATTTGAATGGCTTCGTCGACGATCTTGCAGACACGTTCCGGAACCATCGCCTTCACCGCGCTCACCCACACTCGTGCCTCGGCATTTCCCATCGTGTCCATTGCCTTTGCGGCTCGCAACACCATGAGTCGCATGGCCTCGATCTCAATTCGGGCCTTTGCGATGACTTCCGGATTCTTGCCAAGCCGCGCAATCGGCTTTCCGAACGCTTCACGGCTCAGACCGCGTCGGATGGCCAATTCAAGTGCACGTTCAGCTGCGCCGATGGACCGCATGCAGTGGTGGATGCGTCCAGGGCCGAGTCGCACTTGCGAAATCTCGAATCCACGACCCTCACCCAGCAACACATTGTCTTTCGGCACTCGGACATCTTTGAACTCGATGTGCATGTGACCATGCGGAGCGTCGTCTTCCCCAAACACCTCCATGGCACCAAGAATACGAATGCCCGGGGTGTCCATGGGTATGAGGATCTGCGAATGCCGGCGATTGGGCGGGCCGTCTGGACTCGTCAACACCATGGTGATGAGCACCTTGCAACGCGGATCGCCTGCACCTGATGTCCAATATTTCTGACCGTTGATCACCCACTCGTCACCGTCGAGAACCGCACGACACGAGATGTTCTTCGCATCAGACGAGGCGACATCGGGTTCGGTCATCGCATACGCCGATCGAATCTCGCCCCGAAGCAGCGGCTCGAGCC
>SXWG01000038.1 GCA_005789925.1 Actinomycetota bacterium
TCTTCGGCGGCGAAAACCAGGCCTAACAGCCCTCACCCGCTCTTGTGCGGCGAGCCGGGACCCGGTGGGGTCTCAGAAGTACCTGGTTAGACTCGTCAACCGTGTCCACTACAGCTTCTCTCCTCGCCAAGGCCGGTCGTGCCACTGGCAGCGCCAATGCTCGTCGTCTGCGCGCCCAAGAACAGATTCCCGGTGTCCTCTATGGCCACGGCATGTCATCTTTGTCAGTTTCGGTCGCGCGCCGTGACCTGCGAATCGCCCTCAGTGGTCCTGCCGGGGTGAACACCATCCTCGAGTTGAACGTCGACGGAACCGTGTATCCGGCGATCGTCAAAGAGTTGCAGCGTCACCCTGTGCGTCGCACAGTCGCGCACATCGACTTCTTGCAGATCGACATGAGTGAAGAAATCACCGTGTCGGTTCCTGTTCGTCTCACGGGCACTGCAAAGGCAGTCGTTGCCGACGGTGGACTCGTCGACGCCGCTGTCGACACCATCGACTTGCGCACGACGCCGGCGAACTTGCCGAACGAAATCGTCATTGACATCACCAACATGCGCACCCACGACGTCATTCGTCTGGAAGATGTCGTGTTGCCCTCCGGTGTCGTGGCGGTCGGCGACCCCGACATGCCGGTCGTCACCGTTCTCACGTTGCGTCAAGACACACCGTCAGCTGCAGCCCCGGCCGAAGGCGAGGCAGCTGCAGCAGCTGCACCGGCCGATGCCGGTGGCGCGTCATCCTGACCCAGTCGACCTGATCTTCCCCACGATGTGCGGGGACCACTCTCAGGAAAGTCCCGTCCATGGTTGACATCGAACGAACTCTCGTGGTGGGGCTTGGCAATCCTGGCAAACGCTACGCACGCACACGTCACAATGTCGGCCAAGAAGCTGTTCAGTTGCTCGCCGAACGATGCGGTTCACGTCTGAAGGTCGGAAAGCAGCATGCACAGGTCGCAGAGACGTCGCTCGCCGGATTGTCTGTCATCCTCGCCGTTCCGACAACATACATGAACGATTCCGGCGACGCTGTCGGTCCGCTGTGCAAGAAATACAAGATCGACGACCTCACACGTCTCATCGTCGTGCATGACGAGCTCGACCTCGAACCCGGTGCACTTCGTGTGAAAGTCGGTGGTGGTCTCGCGGGTCACAACGGATTGCGCTCCATCTCCGCTCACCTGAAGTCCGACGACTATGTCCGCGTGCGCATCGGCGTGGGTAAGCCTCGCTCGAAAGAGACGGGTGCGGACCATGTGCTGTCGCGCATTCCAGCATCCGAGCGACAACTACTCGACGAGTGCGTGGTCCGTGCAGCAGACGCAGTCGAGGCAATTCTCCGAGAAGGGATACTGGCGGCAATGACGGCGTACAACGCCAAACCCGCATGAGCCTGCTTGACCTCGTTCATCTCGCACTCAACGAGCCAGCTCTTGCCCAGGTCGCAGGCAAGAAGAATGCGCGTCTCGCCGTCGCTGAATCGGCTCGACCAATCGTTCTTGCGACTCTCGCGGCATCGACACGGCGAGCACCGATCATTGTCGCTGTGCCGACGGGGCAAATCGCCGAGCAACTCCACGATGATCTTCGAGCATTCATGCCAACTGACGCGGTGTGCCTGTACCCCGCATGGGAGACATTGCCTTTCGAAAGAGTGAGCCCTGCCGTCGAGACGATGGGTCGGCGCATGGAAGCCGTGTGGCGACTTCGTCAAGGTGACGACCGACCTCGCATCGTGGTGGCGAGTGTGCGCTCGTTGCTACAGAAACTCGCACCGAACGCAGAGGTCGTGGAACCGATTCACGTGACTGTCAAGGGCCACGTCGACATCGACGCATTGTGTACGACTCTCGTGCACTTCGGATATCGACGCGAGACCCTCGTCGAACACCGCGGTGAATTCGCTCGACGCGGCGCCATCGTCGACATCTTCCCCAGCACGTCCGATACACCAGTACGCATCGACACCTGGGGTGACGAAGTCGACCGCCTCACGGTCTTCGACGTGAATGACCAACGTTCGATACATGACGTCGACGATGTGACCGTCTTCCCGGCACGCGAGTTGATGCTCGACGACGAACTTCGCGAACGTGCGAGCCGACTTGTCGCAGAAGAACCGTGGGGCCGCGAACAATGGGAGCGTCTGTCTGAAGGTCAGATCTTCGACGGCATGGAGAGCTGGCTCCCATGGCTCACCACCAACGACCGCCTTGTCACCGATGTCATCGGTGACGACGCGCTTGTCGTCCTCCTTGACCCGAAAAATATGGCCGACCGTGCACGTGACCTGCTGGCCGAAGAAGATGACCTTGCGCGCGCACTCGCCACCTCGTGGGCACGAGATGCGAGCGTCGAATTCCCTCGGCTGCACACAAACCCCGATCGCTTGTTGTCACTCGAATCAGACAGTGCGTCGCTCACGTTGTTGAACACGGCAGATGCACCAGAAACACCGATGGTGGCCTCTGGTGGGTGGGGCCCGATCATCCACGATCCGACGCCGGTCTTCACTCGTGCCAAAGAGTTGATGTCGCAGAAGTGGACAATGGTCGTCGCTGCCGAGACAGATGCCTCTGCCTCGCGACTCACCGATCTGCTTGCCGAGAACGGTCTGCAGTTCGATTTGCGTACTGATGGAACGTTGCGCAGCTCCGCGGGCAACGTCATCGTGGCCCCGCTCTCACGGGGTTTCATCTTGCAAGAGTCCCGCATCGCAGTCATCGCCGAATCTGACCTGAGCGGACGCCGACGCACCCGCCGTGTCGCACGCACCTCGCGCGCCAATGCGGTGTCTGTGTTCGAAGATCTGCAGCCGGGTGGCTACGTGGTGCACCAACACCATGGAGTCGCCCAGTACGAAGGAATGGTGAAACGCACCATCGGTGGTGTCGAACGCGACTACCTGTTGCTGGCTTACAAAGGTGGCGACAAGTTGTACGTGCCCACCGACCACATCGGTTCGCTGCGGCAATACGTGGGTGGTGAGACTCCGACTCTCAATCGAATGGGCGGTAGCGACTTCGCCCGAGCAAAGTCACGAGTGCGAAGTGCCGTTCGCGAAGTGGCCCAAGAGCTCGTCGTTCTCTATCAACGCCGTGTCACCGCAGAAGGACATGCGTTCGCGGAAGACACGCCATGGCAGAACGAGATGGAATCAGTATTTACGTTCGTCGAAACACCCGACCAGATGCGCGCCATCGACGAAGTCAAAGCCGACATGGAGCGGTCGGTGCCGATGGATCGTCTCATCTGTGGAGATGTCGGTTTTGGAAAGACCGAAGTGGCAGTGCGTGCAGCCTTCAAAGCTATCCAAGGTGGCCGTCAAGTCGCCGTGTTGGTTCCCACCACACTTCTCGCATCACAACAAGAA
>SXWG01000039.1 GCA_005789925.1 Actinomycetota bacterium
ACACCTCGTTGAGATTCCATTCAATGTCGAATGTGGTGCCATGAAGCGCGTGTGTTCCACTATTGCAATCAAGACGAATATCCCGACCGCTCCATGAGAACTGACCTTTCGCGATACGGCCACACCACGGCACCATCGGATAGCAGCCCCAACCAAGAACGTCACCTGCAGCATGTTCGGACCCGACCAGGATCTCGACTCCGCGATGCGAGATACTCGCGATGCGGCCGCCGTGCTCTGGTGCCACGAGTACAGCCGTGTCACCGACGGAAAGCTGAATCACACGCCTACGCTACTGACCCTATGAAGCGGGCCTTGCTAGTTGTCATTTTTTCGATGGGGGTCATTGCTTGTGGCAATGCAACCTCTGACACATCGCCGACTGTCGCCGAATCCGCAGTCGATAACACCGCCACCACCAGTACGGTCGTGACTACCACGACAATTGCGGTATCGACCATCGATGAAAAAGTCGTTGAATGTGATGAAGACACCATCGGTGCCGACCTGAAGACCAAAGTCAAGATGGAAAAGTGCACCGAGAACTTCGGCATAGGCAACACCGACAAAAACACGTGGAATTGCCCCGACGACGGTTGTCGTGAAGCGTCACTTTTCAAACGAGTGAACGGCAAATGGGGCACCAACACCATGTGTCGCAAGGACCAACCGATGGTCAAACCGATGCGCTTGTGTTACCGCACAGACAAGGCCGCTGTCGCAACCGACGAAGACGTCTTTCCACCAAAGATTGCCTGCACCTTGTGGGATGCAAACACAGAACTTCGATTTGTCACCTTCACCGGATGTGAACCAAGTGCGGAAGCCATCAAGACTTCTCTCACACGCAAGTGCCAGGGTGAATGGGTGCAAAACGAGTATCTGCCCTTCGAAACATGCGACAGTGGAACCATGGTGAAGCGCGCACAAAGGGTAATGAAGGCAGCGGGTTTGACGACGGAATTGGACGGCTTCTACGGATCAAGCAATGCCAAACAGATTGCTGACTTCCAAGGAAAGAATGGTCTGCGCAAGACCGGCATGCTCGATATCGACACGTGGAAGAAACTCATCGCAGTATCTCCCGTGAAGGGCACCGACCGCGACGGTGATGGCGTCATCACCCCTGACGAGATGTAGGTCTGCCACCTAAAGTGGCAGACGTCGACAGGGAGACAACATGAGTGACATTCGGTTCGACGGCCAAGTTGTCGTCATCACTGGTGCAGGCAGAAACCTTGGCCGCGAGTACGCGCTCGCGTTTGCTTCACGTGGCGCAAAACTCGTGGTCAACGATCTCGGCGTTGGCATCAGCGACACAGACGGTGATGCTCCCCCACCGGCGGTGAACCCTGCCGACGAAGTGGTCGCAGAGATCCTGGCTGCGGGCGGCATCGCTGTGGCCAACCGCGACACAATCGCCACACCTGAAGGTGGTCGTGCGATCATCGACACCGCACTCGATGCTTTTGGCACTGTCGACATCGTCGTTAACAACGCCGGTCAGGTTCGCATGGCACCATTCGAAGATTTTCCTGAAGAAAGTATCGATGCGTTGTTGAACACTCAACTCCGTGGGACATTGAACGTCAGTCGTCCAGCATGGAAAGTGATGCGCGAGAAAGGCGGCGGTCGTTTCGTGAACGTCTCTTCCGGTGCCGCATTCGGTGGAGTACCGAATGGTTCGGTGTATGGAATGGCGAAAATGGGGGCAATCGGGCTCACGCGAGGCATGGCGGCAGAAGGAAAACCGCACAACATCGTGTGCAACATCGTCGCACCGTATGCAAAGACTCGTCCGGGAACTGGCTTTGGGCCCATTCCGTGGTCAGAAGAATTACAAGAGTGGCTTCATCCGAAGTACGTGTCACCTTTGGTGTTGTGGCTCGCCCACGAGTCCTGCCCATACAACGGTGAGACATTCTCCGTCGGTGGTGGCTGGTATGCGGGAATGAACATCACACTCGCTCCTGGGCTGACATCACGTGATGATTCACCCGAGATCTTCATCGGTCATGAACAAGATCTGTTCAGTGGTGACCACTCCATCGTTACCCCACAGGCATCACAAGCCGTCCGTAACTTGCTGAAGGGTTTTCGTGGACCCACATGACCCGACCATTGCATCCCGATGTCGTTCGTGCACACGACGAAGCAGTGGCAAAAGGTCTCGACTTCTACATCGACCCACACAACAAACTTCTCGTGATGACTCGCCTACACCATGAGAACCGGGGACACTGCTGCAAGAACGGTTGCCGTCACTGTCCGTACGAACAACCGAGCACGTGAGAAGCGTGAAATGAAAAAGGGTGCGGGCTAAGCCCGCACCCTTTTCACTTGGAATGTGTGTGTTAGGTCAGTCCTGCATTTGCATCGGCAGAATCACTGCGTCGATGACATGAATGACACCATTGCTTGCCTCGACGTCAGCGGTGGTCACGTTTGCAACTACCTTGCCGACAGTGAACGACACAGCGCCGTCCTTGCTCGACACGGTGAGCTTCACGCCACCGATGGTGTCGGCCTGCATACCGTCAAGTGCAGCGGTGTCTGCTGCCAACACCTTGCCAGAGATGACGTGTGCCTGGAGGACAGCCGTCAAACCTTCGACGTCCTCTGCAAGCTGTTCCTTCAACTGCTCGAGTGTCGCGCCCTCACCGATGACCTGCGCTGCGAGTGCTTCGAATGCAGCGTCAGTCGGTGCGAGAACGGTCAGCGGACCTTCACCAGCAAGTGCAGTGTCGAGACCTGCGAGTGTCGCGGCCTCGAGCAAGAATCCGAATGATCCGTTGGCAGCTGCTACTTCGACGATGTTGCCGACAGGCTCGGCTGCCATTGTCGTGTCTGTCGCTGCCATCGTGGTGTCGGTGGCAGCGTTGTCCTCGTCACTACCGCATGCGGCAAGTCCGATGACCATGACTGATGCAGCCAAAGCTGCGATGAGGTTCTTCTTCATTGATGTCTCCTTGGAGGATTATTTGGGGTGGGTGAGAATTGCTCAGAAGTGACAAAAAACCCCTGTCAAGAATGCACCACTTTCCTCAGCATGGTCTACTCCTGCGCTGAACAACACCTTGAATCGAACAGAAGTAGCATTGTCCCGTAATGGGACCGATTCGTACCCCGGTCGACATGGCAAACCAAGGACATCTCGAGCTGATCTCTCGGGTCGGCCTGTCGTGGCGAGAACTGCGACGCGCAGCTACCACCACTCTCATGCGTGAGCACATCTTCGGTACCGGCGACGGCGCGCTCGAGCCGGGTCAAATGGACACCCTCGACCTACTGGTGCAACAACCCTCGTGGCGCATGGGTGATCTGGCCGAGAAACTGCGCGTCGACCCGAGTACGGCGACACGTGCTGTGCAACGTCTCGTGAACATGGGCCTTGCAGAGCGCCTGAGCGGCAAAGTCGACGGACGAGTGGTGCAAGTCACAGTGACCGAAGACGGCAGGAAAAGACACAATCTTGTGAGCTCGCGTCGATTGGAAATGATGAAAGTCATCTTCGAGAATTTCACCGATGACCAACGTACCGACCTGGCGAACCTGCTCGAGAAACTTGTCGTCTCAATTGACTCGGCCCTGAAAGAACTCTCCACCTGACATCGCCATGGCCGATCGTGAAGACTTCGTCGAACAGGCTATGCAGTACGCATCTCATCTCTATCCTGTCGCGCTCCGCATGACGCGAAATCGCGCCGATGCAGAAGACCTCGTTCAAGAAACCTATCTCAAGGCATGGCGAAGCTTCACTACGTTCCATGAGGGAACGAATTTACGTGCGTGGTTGTTCCGCATCATGACGAACACCTTCATCAACAACTATCGAGCAAAACAGCGACGACCAGACGAAGAAGGTCTCGAAGAAGTCGAAGATCTCTACCTCTACAGACGTCTCAACACCTTCGATCAAAGCCGCATGTCGGCGAGCGCCGAGGACCAGATGATGGACCTCTTTCCAGACGAAGACATTCCCGAGGCCTTAGAGGCTCTTCCCGAGGTCTTCCGAATGCCGGTTCTACTGGCCGACGTCGAAGGCTTCTCCTACAAGGAAATCGCCGACATTCTTGACGTCCCGATCGGAACAGTCATGAGTCGGCTCTCTCGGGGAAGAAAAGCGATGCATAAATCGTTGTACGAGTACGCGGTGCGGCGTGGCCTAACTCAACCCCCCGCGGGCGACGCCCGCACCGACCAATCGACCACCAACTAGACCATCACTGGAGCCGACACAGATGTCGAACTGCGACGAGACACTCGAAGAACTTCAGAGGTTCCTCGACAAAGAGCTGCCTGACGGCATGTTGCAGTCCATCCAGACTCACCTCGGTGCGTGCACCGATTGTCTCCAGGCATTCGAGTTTCATGCCGAATTACGCACGGTGATCGCACGCAAGGTGCTCGCAGAGGAGATGCCCGACGGCGTCTTGGACAAAATCCGTGGCTGTTTCGGCGACGACCTCACCGAAGATAAGCCATAGTGCTTGTCTCATCGCTACGATGGTTCATATGTTCGCAGCACAACCTTGGCATTTCTGGCTCGGCCTCGTTCTTCTCGTCGCGGGTGTCGGTGCGGTGTTGCAGGCAGTCGTTGGCTATGTGGTGAAGGTGACTGGTTCGAAGCACCCACCGAAGCACCGCCAACCACCTGCGCAGCAGTAGACACGTGTGAGTCACGACGTGACTGATCACGGTGAGCATCCATTACTCATCTCCCTGCTCTCTCACTGCACGTTTCCTGCTCCGACGACTTCTGCGTCCCTTGCCGTCTCGGGCGGTGCCGATTCGATGGCGTTACTTCTTCTCGCTTACGCACACGGCTTGGACATCACTGTCCACCACGTTGACCACCAGCTGCGTGAGCAATCGCACCGCGATGTCGAGGTCATCACACCGGTCACCGAACGGCTCGGACTTGAACTCGTGGTACACGTCGTCAGCGTCGAGCCGGGACCGAATTTGGAGGCTCGAGCACGCGATGCACGGTATGACGCACTTCCAGCCGACGCCATGACCGGCCACACGGCCGATGACCAAGCCGAGACTGTGCTCATCAACTTGCTCCGCGGAGCGGGCACTCGCGGGCTGTCTGCGATGCGTCCTGGTCATCGCCGACCACTGCTTGCGCTACGTCGAAGCGAGACGCGTCAGCTGTGCGCGGCACTCGACATTGTGCCTGTGGATGACGAGACCAACACCGACCCAAAATTTCTTCGTAATCGTGTGCGTGGCGAATTAGTGCCATTGATGAATGACGTGTCGCAGCGCGACATAGTCCCGCTTCTTGTACGTGCTGCCGACATGTTGCGCGATGAACACGATTTTCTTGAAGAACTTGCCTCGACGCTCGACCCCACTGACGCACGGGTGCTGGCAGAAGCGCCATTGCCCTTGGCTCGTCGAGCAGTGCGTACGTGGCTCTCACATCCGTATCCGCCCGATGTGGCCACGGTCGAGCGTGTGCTCGCCGTCGCCCGTGGCGAGATCTTGGCCTGTGATGTGGGCGGAGGACGTGAAGTTCGTCGCTCGAAACAACGGTTGCACCTCACAACTATTGGCTAGTGTTGTGTGGGGTCGTAAAACGACAAGGACGACGAGGGAAACGAATGCCACCGAAATTGCGCGGAAAGTGGGCCCTCGGAATCACCCCTCGGAACTTCACCTGGATCATCAAGGACAAGGTCGCCATCTGTGAACGGCCTGGCGGATACGGCGACAATCACCGTCGCGTGAGGCGCCAGGAAGAAATCATCTGGCTGCGTGAGAATCGTTTCGACTTGGTCGTCAGCATGATCGCTGCCCCCCACAATCTTCACGCGTACCAAGAGTTGAACATGCCGTATCGGCACCGTCCGCTGAGCGGCGCCGATGACCTCGACGCATGGCTCCGTGTGTTCTACGTCGAATTACGTGACCTCATCAACAACGACTCGAAGATCGTCCTACACGCTGAAGAAGTGGGTGACCGAATCGTCGGAATCATGGGTGGGTACATCCGTTGGAGCGGCATGCTCGACGATCCGTCGCAAGCCATCGAAATCACCGAACGAATCTGCGGACGCCAGCTTGACAGTTGGTCGCGCGAGCTGATTCTTCGGGTACACGAGATTCGTTGACTTCACTTTCAGGGTTCGCACTCGTAAGGTTGAGAGCGTGAAGACCCGCAAAGTTCTCATCACCGGAATGGGTGGCGAGCTTGGTTCGTTGATCGCATCGCGCTTTGAACAAGCCGACTGGGTCGGTGACATTCGCGGGTTCGACATGGACCCACCCCGTCGTCGCTTGCGACACGCATCTTTCACGCGCATCCTTCCAGGCGACATCGACCAGATGTCGCAGTTCATCTCAGACTTCCAACCACAAGTCATCGTGCACGTCGGCGTGTGGGAGCCTCACGCACGACTCGCCACCGAACACGCTCGTGTCGCCACAGGCAACGTCGCCCGTGCCGTGTTCGACACTGCTCATCAACTCGACTCACTTGAATCTGTTGTGCTGAGAAGCGGCATCGAGGTGTACGGCGCTGCCTCTCACTCACCCCACATCGCGACAGAGGAAAGTGACGTTGCACCCACAACGGTGTACGGCAAAATCTGTGCCAACCTCGAAGCACGCGTCAACGCATTACATGCCGCTCGTGGCGTGAACACATGTGTCTTGCGACTCGCCCCTGTCGTGGGTCCTCATGTTCCAAGTCCGCTTGGTCGCGTGCTGCGCATGCCAGCAGTTCCATTCCATGGACTCGGGAACCCTGCATTCTGCGTGGTCGAAGACACCGACGCTGCAGATGCGTTCGTGTCAGCAGGAACTCGTCAGGCGCACGGCGTTGCAAACATCTGTGCCAATGGTGCAATCAGCGTGTTACGTGCGATTCTCGCTGGACGACGCGTACCAGTTCCGACAATCGGTCCGGCGTGGTGGACTGCACGAGCGATGTCCGGAGTCGCCGGTGCACCGATTCCCGATCACGTGTCAGAGGTGCTGCACAAGGGCCGACTTGCGGCGAGCAACGAAGCTGCTCATCTGCTGCGCTTTGCACCGCGTCACACCACGATGGAAGTCATCGAGCGACTGTACGAGTGGCCAAGCATCGAACATGTACCTGCAAAGAGACAGGTCGCCTGATGCCGTTCACGAACGCGAGCGACGGTATTCGACTTCACTACGAAGTAACAGGTCGGCGAAACGGTCCACGAGTTCTTCTCATCCAAGGACTTGGCGCCGAGAAGAACTCGTGGAACCTGCAGCGGGCCGCACTCGCATGGCGTCATCGCACGGTTGCGTTTGACAACCGGGGTTCTGGTCGCAGTGACAAACCCACTGTGGACTTCACACTCGAGCAGATGGCTGACGATGCAATCGCGGTTCTCGATGCAGCGGGCATCGAATCCGCACACGTGGTGGGGCTCTCTATGGGCGGTGCAATCTCGCAGATTGTCGCATTGAAGTATCCGAATCGCATACGCTCCCTCACCCTGGTTGCCACGAGTTGTCGCAATCACGCGTGGCGTGAAGGGTTGTTGCAGACCTGGGCCGACAAGGCCCGTACCGACGGGCTCACAGCCATGAGTAAAGAGGCAGCGCGATGGATGATTGGGCCGCGTTCGTTTCGCCGTTTGTTGCCCGCCATGGGCATTCTCGGCCCGCTCGGTCTGATCAGCCCAGTTGAAGGTTTCACGGGGCAGGTCACAGCCATCGTGAACACCGATGACAATGAGATGCATGCGATGCTCGGGTCAATTGCCTGCCCAACCCTCGTCGTGGTCGGTAACCAAGACATTCTCACACCGCGCGGCGATGCAGAGGAACTCGCTGACCTCATTCCGACTGCAGAGCTCGTCGTCATCAGTGGTGCAGCACATGGTGTGACAATCGAACACGCCACCACGTTCAATCGCATTCTGTTGTCTTTCCTGAAGCGCGCCGAGGCGGCATTCGTGCTACACGGTGACGCTGCGCTCAGCGTCATCTGACAGGCTCGCCATATGCGAATCGCCGTCATCGGCGCCGGATTGAGCGGATTATTGGCGGCCCGTGATCTTCGTCGCGCAGGGCATGATGTCGTCGTCGTAGACAAAGGTGGCGGAGTCGGTGGACGAATGGCCACACGGCGCATCGGTGATGCAGTTCTCGACCACGGTGCACAGTTCTTCACAGTGCGCAGCGACCTGTTCGCCACGGAAGTCGATGAATGGCTCGCCAACGGCGTCGCACGCGAATGGTGTCATGGTTTCGCCGACATTGACGGTCATCTGAGATACATGGGCGTCGGCGGTATGACGTCAATTGCGAAATACTTGGCACGCGATGCTGACGTGCGACTTGGTGTCACCGTGTCGCAACTTGATTTCAACTCGATGTCAGGTGAATGGCGGATCACTGCGACGACACGACAAGGAGATGACGTCGACCTCATCGCCGATGCAACCGTCGTCACAGCACCTCTGCCGCAGACATTCGCGATACTCGGATCAGTCGCCGACGATATCCCAGGATCTATTCGCGACATTGAATACGACCCGACGTTGTGTCTTCTAGCCACGCTGAAGCGACAAGTACCTGTGAGCGAATCAGGTGCGCTGCAGTCACCTGACGATGTCTTCTCGTTCGTGTGCGACAACGTACGCAAAGGAACGTCCACTACCCCGAGTATGACGTTTCATGTCGAGCCGGTCCTCTCTGCGTCACACTACGACCGCCCAGACGACGACGTGCATGCGCTGCTGCTCGAGCACGTCACGCGTTACATCGCCCACGATGACATCGACGAGTCACAACTGAAGAAGTGGCGCTTCGCCACTCCACGTCGCACCCACAGCGAATCGTGCTGGACCCATCCGCACATTCCACTTGTGTTGGCAGGTGATGCTTTCGACGGCCCACGCATGGAGGGAGCCGCGCTCAGCGGTATTGCTGCTGCAGCTGCACTCAGCTGACGCTGTCGAGCAACGCGACAGGTGCGTCGCGCATCGCGCCGACACGAGTTGTCGACGGCAAGGCGTCACAGGCTTCGTGGGCTTTTGCGACAAAACCTCGCGCTTGTTCGATCGCTTTCTTGACACCACCGTTGCTGCGGACGATGTCAAGCACTTTCTCGCGCTCGGCGTGATCGAGAGGCTTTCCCAGAATGCCGTTCAGCTCGCTCGCTGCTGGCCCACCTGCGGCAAGAGTGAGGATGACGGGCAGCGTGTACACACCTTCGACCATGTCGTGACCTGCAGGCTTACCCAGCTGCTCGTCAGTGGCAGTGATGTCGAGAACATCGTCGACCACTTGGAACACCATGCCGTATGCATCGCCATACACGGTCAACGCGTCGATGTGTGGGCGATCGAAACCCGACACCAATCCGCCAATGCGTGTAGCGGTGCCATACAACGAAGCGGTCTTGCCGTCGATCGATGCGAGGTATGCATCCATCGGACGTGCGACGTTGTAGGTGTGACGCAACTCAAGAATTTGTCCCTCGCACAACCGTCCGATGGTGCGCGCCAACAAACCTGCAACTTCGGTTCCAAGTGACGCTGCGATTTCTGACGCCTTCGCCAACAAGAAGTCGCCAGCAAGAATTGCCTGCAGGTTTCCCCACTTTGCGTTCACGGTTTCGACACCGCGGCGCACGTCAGATTCATCCATGACGTCGTCGTGGTACAAAGATCCCAGGTGCACCAATTCGCAGGCGATGCCGCCCATGACGGCGTCGTCCGATACCGCACGGTCATCGGCTGCAGAAGCGACCAATGTCATAACCGGCCGCAGACGCTTTCCACCGGCCGAAATGAGGTGGGAAGCGATTTGCGTGAGGTAATCGTCGGGCGTGCGAACCGCCTGAAGGATGGCTTCTTCCACGCGTGCGCGGTCGGCATCCATGCCGGGTAAATCGAGCAGTGGGGACCGGCTCACCACGTCAGGCTACGCCACCACGACGCGACTGTTCCCAACCCTGCCGGTACACTTGGTACACATCACCGGCACAAAATTGTGTCGGGAACAACAACAAGGTGGTCATCTTGTTCGAACGCTTTACCGA
>SXWG01000040.1 GCA_005789925.1 Actinomycetota bacterium
ACTGCGAACTTCGCCGAGCTGTATGCGGAGTGTGGCGTGGTCGGCCCGAGCGATGCCCAAAAGCCATTCACTGAACTCGTGTTCACGATGTGTGCCACGTCGGCTTTGAGAAGCAGCGGCATGAATGCCCGCGTGTTGAAGTAGACGCCGAAGAAACACACTGCAAACGTCTTGTCCCACGACTCGCGATCCTCTTCGTGCACGACACTTCCACCACCACCGATACCGGCATTGTTGAACAACACGTTCACGTGAGGCCTCCACACGGCAACAGCATCGCGGAACGCCAGGACGTCTTGTTCATTGCTCACGTCTGCGACGAATGACATCACCTCTCCCGGCGAACCATCTGCTGCACAGAGGCCCACCGTTTCAGCGAGGTTGTCGCTCAAGACATCGCACGTCGCAACATCGCAGCCATCGGCGACGAGTAGGCGCACCAATTCACGCCCCATCCCCGTACCCCCACCAGTCACTACTGCGGTACGCCCTGAGAGTCCTTCTTCGAATCGAGCCGTCATCGTGTTCCTTCTCTTGCCGGCCCACACGTGCGGGACATGGGTGAGTCATCGCGGAGCGTCGTAACGCTTCGCTCTCCCTCTCTTACGCATGACAACTTGCCACAACTGAAGCGACCGACTGCGGAAACCCGCCGCAGACGAGAGCAAGTAGTACTCCCACATGCGGCGGAACCGCTCGTTATAGGAGGGAATCTCCTGCCAGGTAGCCGAGATGTTCTTCTTCCATTCGAGCAACGTGAGGTCATAGTCAGGGCCGAAGTTGTGGACATCCTCAATCACCCAGTTCGGCTCGGCGGCACGGTTGAACTGTGCGAGTGACGGTATGACGCCCCCAGGGAAGATGTACCTGTCATAAAACGCATCGGTGTGTTGCTTCGAAATCAACGAACCAATCGTGTGATGCAACATCATTCCGCCTGGTGCCAACAACTTGTCACACTTCTCGAAGAAGGTGCGCAAATTCTTCGGGCCCACATGTTCCATCATTCCCACTGACACGATGCGATCGAATTGACCGGCGAGGTCGCGATAGTCCATCTGCTTGAAATCGACAGGTAAACCTTTACACCGTTGACGAGCGAGTGAGACCTGATTCTCTGCTGGTGAAATACCCAGTCCCGTCACACCGTAGTTGGTCGCCGCATAATTGAGAAGACCTCCCCACCCTGAGCCGATGTCGAGCAACGTCATACCTGGCTCCAGTTGCAACTTGCGACAGATGAGGTCGAGCTTGTGTTCCTGCGCTTCATCTAGGCCGTGTGCAGTGCGCCAGTACGCACAGGAATACACCATCCGTTTGTCCAACATTCTCTCGTAGAGGTCGTTGCCGATGTCGTAATGGTGTTGAGCATTCTTCTTCGCCTTCGACTGTGTCTGCCGATTCATCAGCCATGACCAGGTTGCCATCGCCGCAAGTTTCGGACCGGGTCTCACTGCCGCATCAGCACCACCCACGATGATGCGGGTCAACATCTCGTCGATTCGGTCGCTTTCCCACCAACCCTCCATGTACGCCTCGCCGAGTCCGAGTTGGCGTTGTGAAATGACGCGGACCCAGAGACGCTCATCGTGCACGCGCAAGCTGTGGGGTTCAGCTGAGTTGACCGGAATGTCGCACTGAGCAAGGAGGCTCAGTGCGAATGTCTTCGCCTTGTCTGCCATGTCTGCATTTTTTAGCAGAGCGGGAGAGGTGTTCGAACCGTCAGGTGTTTGGTGAGCGTTGGGCGACGAACACCCCAGAAATCACAAGCACTGCACCTATCAATTGCACTAGAACGAGCGACTCGCCACCGAACAAGACGAGCCACGTGAGAGCGAGTATCGGCTCGGTCGACGCCACGACAGCAGCGTGAGCGGGCCCGAGGTGTTTCACGCCCATGAAGAACGCGGTGATCGACACCACCGTGCTGACGATTGCAAGCGACGTCATTGCCATCACGTACGACGCACCGGAAGGCGCTGTCACGCTGCCATTGGCGACAACCAACACCGTCGCAAATGTGAGTGACCCGAGCATGCCCCACGCAGCTGCGACATATCCGTCGCCTACCCGACCACCGCTGTCAACCGCCATGATGCGCTCGCTGTACAAGATGTAACCGGCATACAGCGCCGCGTTGACCAACGTGAGTGTGACACCCAACATTGAGTTGTCATTCGTCGGATCTAGCACTTCAGGAACTGTGAATGTGATTCCGAGAACAGTGAGTCCGACCCCGACCCAGATGTGTGTCGATGTGCGACTGCCAACGATCTTGGCACCAATGGCGACCATGGCCGGATAGGTGTAAATGATGATGACATACAACGCGCCAGACATGAGATCGAGCCCCGCAAAAGCAAAGTATGCGAGTAGACCGAAAAGCGCACCCATGAGAAAACGTGGCTTCCATTCGACATCACGCGGGGAGGCCCCGATCCCGCGTGCACGACGGGCGAACACCACGATCCACGCCACCGGGGTTGCAATGAGGAATCGCCAGAATATCACATCGATGGGTTCAAGCTGTTTCAGCACGTGTTTGCCGAACACCGTGAACAGCGAATAGGCCGTCGCACTTGTCAACATCCAGGCAATTCCAACGCGACGACTCGACACCGAGAGACGACTCTAAGCGTTGCACCAACAAAAGAGTCGGATTCCTCGTGACCTAGAGTTGTCAACGATGAGTGCTAAAGATGCTTTGATTTCGACGGCTCCAAAGCCAGCGACCACACGCACCGTGTCCGCTAATCACTCGGTGTCAGTTCCGCGCGATGATTCAGACTTTGAACGTGCACGTCGTGGCCTCGTCGCACGACATCCTGACCCAGCGTTGCGCGATTCGAGAGGCCGCATCGTCTCTGATGCGGGCGCATACGAGTTCCTACGAGCAAATCCCCCTGCAACTGTCAATCCGAGTCTGTGGCGCCAAGCGCAGCTAAATGCAGAACACGGATTGTTCGAAGTCGTCGACGGTATGTGGCAGGTACGCGGATACGACATCTCGAACATCACCTTCATCAAGGGTGCAACAGGTTGGATAGTCATCGACCCGCTCACCCACGAGGTGACTGCTGGAGAGGCGCTTCGACTCGCGAACGAACATCTCGGTGAACGTCCGGTCGTCGCCGTCATCTACACCCACTCACACGTCGACCACTTCGGTGGCGTGCTCGGTGTGACCAACCAAGAAGACGTCGATGCCGGCCGGTGCCAGGTCATCGCACCAGAAGGTTTCTTGCGCGAGACGGTCGGGGAAAACATCATCGCTGGGCCAGTCATGGGACGACGAGCCATGTACCAGTTCGGGGCCGGGCTGCCAGCCGGTGACCGACAGCACGTCGACTGCGGGCTAGGGAAGATGACTCCGACGGGAGCACCAGGTCTCATCGCGCCGACACATGAGATCACACGAACGGGTGAGGAAATGATCGTCGACGGCGTGCGCATCGTGTTTCAACTCACACCCGAGACTGAAGCACCTGCGGAAATGAACTTCTTCTTCCCCGATTTGAAGTCGTTGTGCATGGCCGAGAATTGCTGCCACACCATGCACAATTTGGTTCCCATTCGCGGTGCCCAGGTTCGAGATGCGCTGAAATGGTCGAAATACATCAATGAGGTGATTGAGTTGTTCGGCGCCGACGCCGAACTTGTTTTCGCGTCACATCATTGGCCTCGATGGGGTCGCGACGATGTACATGACTTTCTCGTGCTGCAACGTGACCTGTACAAGTGGATTCACGACCAGACAATGCGGCAGGCGAACCACGGTCACACAGCTCCTGAGATTGCCGCAATGCTCGAGCTGCCCGAGGACTTTCTCGCGAGTTCTCACACTCGTGGGTACTACGGCGACCTCGTACACAACGTGAAAGCGGTGTACCAGCGCTACCTCAGTTGGTATGACGCCAACCCCGCCCACTTGAACCCGCACCCGCCCGTTGAAGCGGCGAAGCGCTACGTGGACTTCATGGGAGGCGGTGATGCGGTGTTGAAGAAGGCACAAGCAGCTTTTGACGACGGTGACTATCGCTGGGTTGCTGAAGTGGTGAACCACTTGGTGTTCGCCGAGCCGACCAATTCAATTGCACGCGAATTGCAGGCCGATGCTCTTGAGCAACTCGGCTACCAGACAGAGTCATCGACATTCCGCAACGCCTACCTCACTGGCGCGCACGAGCTCCGTCACGGAGTGCCCAATCTCGGTGATGCTCGCGCACGTGGTAAGGGAATGATCCGAGCGATGACCATTGAACAGATATTTGACACACTGGGCATTCGACTGATCTCAGAGAATGTGAAGAATGTGCGAGCGGTCATCAACTGGCACTTCACCGACATCAATGAACGCTGGGTCCTCGAATTGTCACATCACACTCTTCATGCAACCCAAAACAAAGTCGTCGACAATGCTGACGTCACTGTCACAATTGCGCGCACGATGATCTTGAGCATCATGAACCAAGAGACCACGTTCATGGATCAAGTGCAAGCGGGCACCGTCACAATCGATGGTGATGCAGCTGCACTACTGACGGTGTTCGGAAATTTGGATTTGTTTCTTCCAGGGTTCGCGATCGTCGAACCGTGACCTGCGTCTCAGTCACGTAGCAACACGTGCGATCCGGCTGATAGGCGCTCTTCACGACCCCACACGCGTGCGACAATCGGCACGGGAGATGTGACGCGTACTTCCTCGACACGAACATCAACGTCGATCGAACCGTGCGGGCTCGGCACGCTGGCCTTCGCCCATTTGAGATCCCCAAGATGTGGCTGCACAAGCACCGCGTCGAAACCCGGTGCAGCGGGCATGACACCGACGATGCGTTGCACCATGTCACGTGTCGGGGTGCTTGACCAGCCGTGACAACGAGTGCCGCCGTACCACGTCTCGCTGAATGAGGTGTCACACCGGTCAATCAACCACTTCCAATCGCGAAGCAACCCCACTAGTCGGTCACCCTCGCCTGCGGTCACCAATGCATCGTGCACCACGTACCGAAAGAACGGTTGTGCTCGCACGATCTGCTCATTGACGTTCCACCACGGCGTCGGATGACCGGTGAACAGATACACGCCGCCCAAATCCGTCTCGGTGCCGGGGTCACTCGGTCCGTCTGACCGTGCAAATGCTGCGTGCACCAATGTCGACTCGTCGCACAACGCCTCGACGAGTCGCGACCAGCGTGAGCGCGGTGCGAGACCACCGACGATCGCGGCTGCCTGCCCGTGTTGCGACACCATGGGCTGCGGAACACCGTTCTCGATCGTGTCGATGTACACACCACGCTTGTCGTCCCAGAACTTTTCGAAACCCTGTTTCAACTTCTCGTGGGTTCGTCGTGCCCACGACGCACGGCCACCGTCACCCAACCATTCACTCATTTCTGCGAACTCGAGAAGTGCACGTCCCCACAAGCCCGCGATGGTGGAGTTGGCACCATCGGAGTACACCGAGCTCCAATCGATGAGCACCCAACCCGGCATGTCGTTCGGCAATCCGTCATCGTCGCAGTACTGAACGAACCAACACACAACAGCTTCGACCACGTGCATAAGGCGCGACACGCGTTCTTTGTCGCCGGTGTACATGTAGACGTTGTGCACCGAGTGCACCCAGTGCAACGCCCAGTCAGGGATGATCGACATGTCTTCGTGCTCGATGTCACCGGCGACAGCCATCGGCAACATGCCGTCTGAACGCAAGGATGCCGCAAGCACCGGATGCCACAGCGCCAGCGTCCAATCACTGTTGGTCGTGAGGTCGATCATCTGATGCACGACCGAGTCACCAGTCCAGGCTCGTTGTTCGCGCGTCGGACAATCGACGTAAGAGTCAAGTGAGCAGATGGACACCGTGCGTCGTCCCACCGAAAAAATGTCGTTCAACGAGGTGTCCGAACATTCGAATCCGTGTGTGCCTGTGACTGGATGTAGGCGTTCACGCACCGAGAGACCATGCACCACCACTCCTTCGTCTGCATTCACCTGTACGCCGTGCACACCGAACAAATTCACCGACTCGATCGTTCGGCGATGGCCGTCGAGTGTGAGCACGAATGCCGAGTCGTAGGCCTCTGTCGTTGGCTCTCCGTGCGACGACAACTTCTCTGCGCCTGTGAACGTGACGGTGGCGCCAGCTGGCCCTTCCACATCGACCACCAATGTGCCGACCACGATGCGGCGATGCGCAAAGTTCGACTCACTCGTTCGAGAAAGCTCAACGTGTGTGGGAATCACTTGACTGATCGGGCGTCCGGACAGTGGTCCGACTGGAAAGGTGGGTCCGGTCTTTCGACCTGACCCACCGAATACTGTGGCGCGACGAAGCCGAACATTCGGCCATGAATCGCCATGTGAGATATCCGTTGACCAATGCTCGGGCAACGATCGGGCATCGCAAAACTCGTCACCGCGCTTAAACAGCCCTTCGTTCTGCGAGCAAGACCATCCAGAGAGCAGAGTCCCTTTCCATGTGTCGTCTGCAATGAGCAACCGACCATCACCTAGCTGCACCTCGCACGCCATTGCTCCGCCGCGCAGGTCACTCGCTTCAGGTAGCGGCATCGACCACGCTGATGCGACAACATCGACAGTCACCACCATCGCGATGCTGTTGGTTCCAGCTCGAAGGTACGGAGCGATATCTGCGTCTTCCCACACCATGCGTTGGGGGTTGACTCGCACCGGCCCACAACACACTTCATGTCCGTTCACCCAACAAGTGACACGACCCACCGTTGCAAGTCGCATGGGCGCACGCAAAGGAACCTTGTCAAGGTTGAATGACGTGTACATCGCCGCGCTGCGGCGGGGCGTCGGGCCATCCCAATCTGTCGAACGCTGTGGCCACACCCATGGCGAAGTCCACCGCACCGGCCACATACGACTGAAGCTCACACCCCGAGGTTAGAAGCCCGAGATGATCAGGAGCGAAGCTTGACGTTGCCCTTATCGCTTCCAACGCGGGGCACGCTTGTAGTTGCAGTACACGTCAACTTGAGGCCTGTTCGTATGTCAGGGGTCTTCACGAGAACTGTCGATCGCTTGCTACGCACTGACTTGCCCGTCGTGACCTTCCCTTTCTGATCAACACAGCGAATTCCGAATGTTCCGACTTTGCCGGTAATCGGCAAGTTTGACTGACGAGTGAATGTGCATGAGACAAACCGTTTGGACTTGACGGTCAGGTATTGAACGACGCCACATCGTGCCGTCTTGTACCCGTCTTTTGGCCCGATTCCATTCAAAGGAACTCCAAATGGTGTGAACTGAAGCCGCGGAGCCGAATAGTGCATGTCAGGCACTTCGATGATGTATCCGGCATTCGAATCGAAATAATTAGCCGCGAGTGGTTGCACCGTAGATGCTGTCTTCCCCGTCACCGCATCTTGAACTTTGGGCTCATTGAGCGCAAGAGACAAGATGTCGAGAGTTCCACTTGCTTTGGTGCCTTTCTCTGCGTCGTTGTCTATGCGGTACACGGTTACTAACTGACTAAGTTCCTGAGCGGATCGTGCTGGATATTCGAAATAGTCAAGACCCACTTGTGGCAAGTACACCTGGTAGGTACCCACATGTTCCGTTCCATCAGGGCGCAAGTGTGGCGATGCCGCAAACGAATAGAACACGGTGTTCTGCCCTTGATTGATGTAGAGAAATTCCGGCTCCTTGTAGAAGGAAGCGTTGCTTGCCCACCACAATCCGTTCATTGGCCCCCAGCCATCATTGCGCGACCGAAAATACTCACCTGCGAGGATCAATTGTTGTCCAGCTGCTTTCTCGACATCACACATTGGCAACCATGCATCTCCCGATCGCGTGTCAACACCAAAGTTTCCGCACTGCTTTGCTGTGACTTCCGCTGCAGAAGGGTTGGTCACGACGACAGGTGAAAGCGTGAAGTTGATTTCGTTTGAGGCGTTACTTGCAGACTTCGTGTACCCCGCCTGCTTGGCGGTGTCGACTTTCGCGGTGAGAGCTACTTGATACGGCTCATCGAGAGTTCCCAACCTGATTTTCAGCCCAAGTTTGTCGGTTTCTTTCAGAAGCGAGGAGAGGTCATAGTTCTTCCATGTATCGACGGGTGCGGACTCGAAGTACCCGAGGCTTGTCGCCGTGGCGGGAAGCAACATCATGTTCATGGTGTAGGCGTCTTGCTGTCCAGACTTTGTGAAAGACAGCCTCAAGCTTGAGGGCAACGGTGCACCATTCAAGGTCGCTTCAAAACAACCCACTTCTGTTGCCGACTTGCATTCCGTCCATGTGCCACTTTGCGGAGCTGTGTCCGCAGGTATCTCGTAATCACATGTCTTGCCATTACCCCAGTTCGCACCGACTGATGCATTTCCCGCATTAACAAGAATGATCTGCACGAACTGACCTGTACGCGGACGTACAGAGAAACTCTCGGTAAGTGGAGCAGTAATACGAAGAGCGGTGTCAGACTCAACCACGATCGAAATCGGTTTCACTAGGTTTTCGGCGGCTGGAAGCACACCTCCGCTCGAGAAACCCAAAGAGAAATAGATTTGGTAATTCCGTGCAGCAACTGATGAGTAGTTCTTGCCTTGCCAGACGAACTCTTTGCCCGGTTCAAAGCATTGATTCGAAGTCGGAAAGACCAACTTCCCGATGATTGGGCGAGCGGTGTCTGCACTCGCAGGGAATGCATTAGGCGTGGCCGCGACGCCAGCAGTCACCACGGACAGTATCGAGGCAACCAAGAGTTTGAACTTCATCAGAACACTGTAATTGGCTTAGAACGACACCCCGTTAGAGTCCCGACTAGTGACCTCGCGACCTCCAGACGTTGACCTCACCCTGTGCTGGGGAACTCTTCGCGGGGTTGGCCTACAAACGCTCCTCTCTGCCGCAGCCATTGCAGGTTTCGAGCACGTCACAGCGTCGATTGTCGAGCATCGAAGCGACTTAGGTAGCGGTATTGAAGATGTACGCGACGTCATTACCTCGACCGGAGTGGACGTCATCTGCGTCGAACCTGTCATTCGTCCGCTACCTGGACTGCCACATCCCGGTTCGATTCATGAACGATTGCGCGCCTACCTCGAATACGAACTTCAAGACGTACTTGATGCTGCGGTTGCCATCGGTGCCACATACGTCAATATCGCCCATTTTCTTGGTCGTAGCGGCGATATTGAATCGATTGCAGATGCGGTCGGCAACATCGCGAAACACGCTCAGATTCGAGGACTCGAAGCCACACTTGAATTCATCCCGGGCACGGGAATTGCGAATCTCGCTGATGCGCTGCACGTCCTTGACCGCTGCCAAAGCGACAATGTCCGTTTGATGATCGATACATATCATCTCCATAACTCTGGCGGAGTCACGAGGGACTTCGACCGAATTCCATCAGGCCTTGTTCGAGCTATTCAAGTGTCCGATACCGCTGTTGACCTGCGACGCTCTGGTTCGGATTTCTCTCAACGCCTCATGCCCGGCAAGGGCACACTTCCGCTCGCCGCACTCATCGATGCTGCTCGTCGGAACAACCCATCTGTCGAACTGCATGTCGAAGTGTTCAATGAAGACCTGCTGAAACAATTCACGCCGGCACAGGTTGCTACAGCCGCCCGAGAGGCAGTCGATCTGCTCACGTGAGCCATCCGCATACACCCCTCGCCTACCCTTCCTGACATGGAACTCATGAGCATCGTCCTCATCGTCTGCGCCTTCGCCCTGGTGGCCTACCAAGCGTGGAGGACATCGAGCCGCACGCCGACCGATACAACGGGCCCCAGTGTCTTCGACGCTCACGCGCTCAAGTCCGACATCGCCTCCGAGTTGTCGCGAACGGTGCAAGAAACAGTCAACAGCACGGTCGCAAGTGCAATGGACAGACTGAGCGAGCGAGCACGGGCCGACCGCGAGGAATCCATTCGTATGGCCGCAGAGAAAATCGCGACGTCTGGTGGCGAACAACTCGGTGCACGAGCTCAAGTCATCGACACGACTCTCCAAAATCTCTCCAATCAAATGAGTACCCGCCTTGACGAGCTCTCGAAAGAGCTTCAAAGTCTCCGGCAGACAAACAACACGCAATACGACAATGTCGGCAAGGCCGTCGAGGCACTCACCAGACGAACCGACAATCTAAACGAAATCCTCTCCAGCTCACAGAAGCGCGGCCAGTGGGGCGAGCGGGTCGTTGAAGACATGCTGCGTGCGGTCGGGTTCATCGAGGGCGTGAACTATGCGAAGCAAGACGTGAACGCTGTCGGGGGACGTCCGGACTACAAGTTCCTCATGCCACCGAGTCGCGTGCTCTTCATGGACGTCAAGTTCCCTCTCGATCGCTACGCCGAGCATTTCAACGCAGACAATGACGCCCTCCGTCAGCAGGCGAAGGCCGAATTCGTGAAGGCAGTGAAGGGCCACATCGACGCCCTGGCCAAGCGCGACTACGTCCTAAACGCCAAAGAAGAGGCCCTCGACTACGTGCTCATGTTCCTGCCAAATGAGAGCATCTCGGGCT